>JBATFE010000159.1:0-7575 GCA_049664445.1 Gammaproteobacteria bacterium | reverse complement strand
AAATGGGTTGTGGAGTGATCCGCAGCCATGGAAACAACCAGCAGGAAATAAAACGGTTGTCAGCGACAGGCCGACATCAGACGTTAAAACTTTCCCCGCAGCCACACATATCCTTGACATTGGGATTATTGAACTTGAAGCCCTCGTTCAGGCCTTCCTTTGCGTAATCGAGTTCGGTACCGTCGAGATACACCAGGCTCTTCGGATTGATCAAAACCTTCACGCCCTGGTCTTCAAAAACCACATCATCATCCTCGACCTGGTCTGCAAATTCCATCACATAGGCCATGCCTGAACAACCGGTTGTCTTCACGGCAAGACGCAGACCGACGCCATTACCGCGTTTATCGATGAAAGCCCTGACCCGCTCGGCTGCTGCTGCTGTTAATGTAATCGCCATTGTAATTACCTGCTAGTGTGCGGCCCACTGCACGGAGTTCAGATCGATGCCTTCCTTGAACATATCCCACAGCGGTGACAGCTCGCGCAGCTTGGTGACCTTTTCCCTGAGCAGCCCGGCGACGTAATCGATTTCCTCTTCCGTGGTGAAGCGGCCAATAGTCAAGCGGATGGAACTGTGTGCCAGTTCGTCGTTGCGGCCCAGTGCCCGCAATACATAGGAGGGTTCGAGACTGGAACTGGTGCAGGCCGAGCCTGAAGACACAGCCATGTCTTTCAGCGCCATGATGAGGCTTTCACCCTCGACGTAGTTGAAGCTGACATTCAGGTTGCCCGGCACGCGGTGATCCAGGTCACCATTGAGATAGACCTCTTCCATATCATTCAGGGCATTCCAGAGACGGTCGCGCAACACACGGGTACGGGCTTCCTCTTCCACCATTTCCTCGCGTGCAATGCGGAATGCCTCACCCATGCCGACGATCTGGTGGGTTGGCAGCGTACCGGAACGCAGGCCGCGCTCATGGCCACCACCGTGCATCTGCGCCTCCAGGCGTACGCGCGGTTTGCGGCGTACATACAGGGCACCGATGCCTTTGGGACCATAGATCTTGTGCGCTGAAAACGCCATCAGGTCCACCTTGAGCTTTTCCATGTCAATGGGAATCTTGCCGGCACTCTGCGCGGCATCGACATGAAAGATAATCTTGCGCGGACGGCAAATCTCACCGATCGCCTCGATGTCCTGAATGACACCGATCTCGTTATTGACGTGCATGATGGACACCAGCACCGTGTCGTCGCGCAGTGCCGCCTCGAACTTTTTCAGGTCGAGCAGACCGTTGGGCTCGGGGTCCATGTAGGTCACTTCATAACCTTCACGTTCCAGCTGGCGACAGGAATCCAGTACCGCCTTGTGTTCGGTCTTCAGGGTGACGATGTGCTTGCCTTTTTTCTGGTAGAAATGCGCGGCACCCTTGATCGCGAGGTTATCCGATTCAGTGGCACCCGATGTCCAGATGATATCCCTGGGATCGGCATTGATCAGCTGCGCCACATCCTTGCGTGCCTGCTCCACGGCAGCTTCGGCCTTCCAGCCGAATTCATGCGAGCGCGATGCCGGGTTACCAAACTGGCCCTGGCGCGTGAGATAGCTACACATTTTCTCGGCGACACGCTCGTCTACCGGTGTGGTAGCCGAATAGTCCATGTAGATCGGTATGCTAATGTTCATCGCAAATTACCTGTAAAGCTTGATTCAAGGTTAATAACCTGGCCCCGACCTGGCAACCGTACTTATTAATGTGGGTTCAGTTACCGCAATTGCAACAGCGGACTGCTGGCGCCTGACCACCGCATTGACTTTGTCACGCCTGAGAAAACTGGCCAGCGTAATGCCGTCCATGAACTCAAGAATCGAGTTGCCCAGTTTTTCCCACAACGCATGCGTAAGACAACGTTCACCGTCCTGGCAATCCTCGTTGCCACCGCAAAGGGTGACATCAATACCCTCACCAATGGCATTGATGACCTGCGCAATGGAAATATCCTCGGGTGAACGTGCCAGCCGATAACCACCACCCGGACCACGCCAGCCTTCCACCAGGCCGTTCTTTTTCAGGCGTACAAACAGCTGTTCCAGGTAGGACAGAGAGATACCCTGGGTCTCGGATATCCCCGCCAGCGTCACCGGACCGTCGTCATAGTGGATTGCAAGATCCAGCATGGCGGTCACTGCATAACGCCCTTTGGTTGATAACCGCATATTAACTTACCCGTCAGAACACCCGTAAGCCCATCGCAGACGCGTGAAATAATAACCTACTAAATTGCTCAGGTACTAAGTATGCGACACTCACGGAAGACGAGCAAGGTTTCGGACCTGCTCAGAAGGGATAGATGGAAACTAAATTCCTCAGGATTCAACGCTCAGCAGCGACTTGTCTGCTGATTCTGAAAAGCTGTCCTCCGGCAGCGTAACCCTGCCGGAGACAAATCGGTGTCCCTGCAAGAGACAATAACCCAACCATTTCTGCAGGAATCGATTCATGCGCCATTTTTCAGACAGGCTGTAACTGTTATACATGCGGTTGTAGACGGCGTGGCGGACGCCACGACGACGGCCGCAGGCAATCACTTCACCGACCTGGGCATCGTGGTACATGCGTACCTGCATATCCGGTGCCGGGAAGCGTCCCTGCTTATCGTGAAAGTAATAGGTAAGATTCAGGGTGGTAGTAAACTTGCAGCGTTCGACGACTCTCAGATGCAGCTCGAGCACACCGTCTGTTCGTGAGATGACGTGGTCCTGCATGGCATCGAGATCCGGTACCAGGTTGCGCAGGCGGATATAGTTGCACTCATACAATTCCATCAGTCCCGCGAAGTTACGCGCGGGTATGCCATTGTATAAAAAGTGTGTCTCCGTGTTGCGCATGTCTGAATCATAGCACGTTAATGTGTATCGTCTTAAAGATAGCAGCTCGTAAATAATGCTGCTATTTTGTAGAGCTATCGGCGATAATCATCAGACCTTAATCAGACGTCAACGCTTGACACAATCGTATTTTTCATGTCTGAAAATAACTTCACAACGCTACTGCAGAAGCACTTGCAGCGAAGCTGCGTCATCACAGATACGGAAGAATTACGGCCGTATGAATGCGATGGACTGTCGGCCTATCGGCAATTGCCCATGGTCGTTGTCATTCCGGAGACACTGCAACAGGTACAGACAGTCTTGCGCTTGTGCGCCGAACACAAGGTACCGGTGGTTGCACGTGGCTCGGGTACAGGATTGTCCGGCGGTGCCCTGCCACTGGAAAACGGTGTGCTCCTGAGTCTTGCAAAATTCAACCGCATTCTCGACATTGATATAGCCAACCGTGTTGCCCGGGTACAGCCCGGCGTCACCAACCTGTCCATATCAAACGCCGTGGCGGCACACGGCCTGTATTACGCACCCGATCCGTCCTCGCAAATCGCCTGCTCCATCGGTGGTAACGTGGCCGAGAATGCCGGCGGCGTACACTGCCTGAAATACGGACTGACGACACATAATATCCAGGCGCTCGAGGTGCTCACTATCACTGGTGAACACCTCAGCATCGGCAGCCAGGCGCTGGACGCACCCGGTTACGACTTGCTCGCGCTGATGACGGGATCGGAGGGCTTGCTGGGCGTGATCACCGAGGTTACCGTCAAGCTGTTACCCCGGCCAGAGATCGCACAGGTGGTCATGGCCGCCTTCGATTCCGTCGATGCCGCCGGTGCCGGTGTCACCGCCGTCATCGCCAGCGGCATCATCCCTGCAGGGCTGGAACTGCTCGACAAACCGGCCATTGCTGCCGTTGAAAAGTTCATTCACACCGGTTACCCGAAAAACGCGGCGGCCATCCTGTTGTGCGAACTCGATGGCACACAGGCGGATGTGAGCGCGCAGATCGAACGCGTCAACCAGGTCTTCACGGAAGCCGGCGCCATCGATCAACAGGTGTCACGTAACGAGGAAGAACGACAACGCTTCTGGGCCGGCAGGAAAGCCGCCTTCCCGGCTATGGGCAGACTGTCACCGGACTATTACTGCATGGACGGCACCATCCCGCGCAAACACCTGGCTCATGTACTGAACCAGATCAGCATCATGTCCGAAGCCTACGGCCTGCCCATCTGTAACGTGTTTCACGCCGGTGACGGTAATCTGCATCCACTGATTCTTTACGATGCCAACAAGGCAGGTGAACTGGAACGGACCGAGGAACTGGGTGGAAAGATTCTCGAATTGTGCGTGGAGGTTGGCGGCACGATTACCGGCGAGCATGGCGTGGGCCTGGAAAAGATCAACCAGATGTGTGTGCAATTCAATACTGCCGAACTGCAGCAGTTTCACGCCATCAAGACCGCTTTTGATGCTGACAACCTGTTGAATCCCGGCAAGGCCATCCCTACCCTGCACCGCTGTGCCGAATTCGGCGCCATGCACGTGCATCACGGGGAATTACCGCATCCCGAGCTCGAACGGTTTTAACTGTGTATTCGGAAGCAGCGGATGTCATTTGAACAAACCTTGCAGGAGCAGGTCGAGGCTGCTGCCGCTTCCGGTACAGCCTTATCCATTCAGGGCGGCGACAGCAAGTCGTTCTATGGCCGCATGCCCCGGGGCGAGGTTCTGTCTGTTAGCCAGCACAAGGGCATCATTGACTACACACCCTCGGAGCTGGTGATTTCCGCACGCGCAGGCACCACGCTCACCGAACTGGAATCCGTGCTCGAACAGGAGGGCCAGATGCTGGCCTTCGAGCCGGCGCACTTTGGCGACAACGCCACCCTGGGCGGCACCATCGCCTGCGGTCTCTCCGGTCCGCGCCGTCCCTATGCCGGTGCCGCACGGGATTTTGTACTCGGCTTGAATTGTGTCAATGGCAAGGGTGAATGGCTGCGTTTTGGGGGGCAGGTCATGAAGAACGTCGCCGGATATGACGTGTCCAGGACACTGACCGGTTCACTGGGCACACTGGCCATCATGCTCGACATTCACTTGCGCGTGCTGCCACGACCGGAGACCGAGGTCACGCTGCAACAGGCCTGTGATACAGCCACTGCCATCCAGCGCTGCAACGCCCTGGCCGCGCAACCGCTGCCGGTCTCCGCCAGCTGTTATACGGACGGGCGACTCACACTCCGCCTGTCAGGCATGGAACAGGGTGTGCAGTCGGCGGCAGCCAGCATTGGCGGTGAGGCACTGGCGGATGCCGCCCGTTTCTGGCAGCAGCTACGCGAACATCAATCAGCATTTTTTAGCGGTGAACAACCGTTGTGGCGACTTTCCGTGCCGCCGGCAACAGCACCACTGCCGCTTGAAGGTGACATCCTTCTGGACTGGGGCGGCGCACAACGCTGGCTGCGGAGTGAACAGGCGGCAGACACCATACGCAGCATCACCGCGGCAGCCGGTGGGCACGCCACCCTGTTTCGTGGCGGCGACCGCGACGGCGAGGTCTTCCAGCCGCTGCAACCGGCACTGCTGTCACTGCACCAGCGTTTGAAACAGAGCTTTGACCCGGCCGGAATTCTCAACCCGGGACGCATGTACCGCGAGCTGTAAGCATGCAGACCTCATTACCAACGGCGTTTTTGCAAACCCCTGCCGGTCTGGAAGCCGATGAAATACTGCGCAACTGTGTGCACTGCGGCTTCTGCAATGCGACCTGCCCGACCTACCAGCTGGTCGGGGACGAACTGGATGGCCCGCGTGGGCGCATCTACCTGATCAAGCAGGTGCTGGAGGGACAACCGGCAACACGCAAGACACAGCGGCATCTTGACCGCTGCCTGACCTGCCGTGCCTGTGAAACCACCTGTCCCTCCGGAGTGGATTATCACCGCCTGCTGGATACCGGGCGTGACATCGTCGAAGGCACCGTGCAGCGCTCTATCGGCGACCGTTTCGTGCGGCGTACACTGCGTATGCTGTTGCCGTGGCCGTCCCGTTTTGCTCCCTTGTTACGCATCGGTCAGATGGCCAGGCCACTGCTGCCCGCGGTACTGAAGCAACACGTCCCGGCAAGACAGGACAGCAAACATGACGCGCCCGTACAGCAGCATGCGCGAACCATGCTGTTACTGGATGGCTGCGTGCAACCGTCACTGGCACCGCAAATCAATCACGCAACCCTGCGGGTACTGGATGCGCTGGGCATCACCGCGGTGAGCGAAAAGAACAGCGGTTGTTGCGGCGCCGTGAGTCACCATCTCAATGCGCCTGATGAAGCCAGGGCCTTCATGCGCACCAACATCGATGCCTGGTGGCCGGCCATCGAACAGGGCGCGGAAGCCATTGTCGTCACCGCCAGTGGTTGCGCACCCATGGTGAAGGACTACGGGCAGCTGCTGGCAACAGACCGCGCCTACGCCGACAAGGCAAAACGCGTCAGCGAACTGGCAAGGGATATCAGTGAAATCGTTAGCGCAGAATTCAGCCGCGAGGCCTTTGCGGATACCGGCGGTGACGCACGCATTGCGTTTCATTCCCCCTGTACCCTGCAACACGGTCAACGCATTACCGGCAAGGTCGAAGACATACTCACCCGGCTGGGCTTTAAATTAACAGCCGTCAGCGACAGCCATCTCTGTTGTGGTTCGGCAGGCACCTACTCCATCCTGCAACCCGTGTTGTCATCCGCACTGCGTGACAACAAACTCGCTACCTTGCAGGCCGGACAGCCTGATATGATAGCGACCGCCAATATCGGTTGCCTGATGCACATGGCCGCACATGCGCAGGTGCCGGTAAAGCACTGGATTGAACTTCTTGAACCTCTGATACGCGAACCGGTCCCGACATAAACAACACCATGAATACGAACACTCTACCGCTGGTGATTGAGCCAGATGTACTCGAAGATTCATTGGGTTACGAAAACCTTCTGATTGTTGACCTTAGCAGGCCGGATAACTACCGCAAGATGCATGTGCCTGGCGCCGTGCACCTCGATTATTCGCAAATCATTGCCCCCAACAAGCCGGTCATGGGACTAGTGCCGGACGATGCCACCCTTGGCCGGGTATTTTCCGCGCTGGGTATCGATGAGCACACCCATGTGGTCGCCTATGATGACGAGGGCGGCGGCCGCGCCGCACGCCTGTTGTGGACGCTCGAGGTCGCGGGACACAAACATTACTCGCTGCTCAACGGCGGCCTGCATGCCTGGGTCAATGAAGGTCACCCGCTGGAAACAACAGCCTCAAACCCGACCGCGAAAACGTTTCATGTACGGCGCAATAGTGCACCGCTTGCGGACAGTGCCTATATCAGCGCCAGGCTCGGCAATGCCGACTGCCGCCTGCTGGATGCACGCAGCCCGGATGAGTACAACGGCACCAGGAAGTATGCCGAACGTGCCGGTCATATTCCCGGCGCGGTCAACCTTGAATGGACACAGGCTATCGACCCCGGCCGCAACATGCGACTGAGGACAAATGAAGAACTCACCGCCCTGCTGTTGCCGCTGGGCATCACGGCCGACAAGGAAGTGATCACCTACTGCCAGACGCATCATCGTTCGGCACATACCTACATCATGCTCAGGCAACTGGGCTTTGACAATGTGAAGGGTTATGCCGGTTCCTGGTCGGACTGGGGGAACAATCCGGACTTGCCTGTCGAGTAGGCCTACC
>JBATFE010000158.1:0-8651 GCA_049664445.1 Gammaproteobacteria bacterium | reverse complement strand
TGCATAGCGAGGTCGGTGTGTTCGCCTGCGGGCCGCATCCGATGCTGGCCGCTGTTGCCGCACTGGCAGAAGAATACAACCTGCCCTGCCAGGTCTCACTGGAGGAGTACATGGCGTGCGCGGTCGGTGGTTGTGCCGGCTGTGTTGTTGAGATCAACACAGCCGAGGGTCCGGCGATGAAGCGTGTCTGTGTTGACGGCCCGGTATTTGACGCACAGACTGTCAGCTGGACTTGACTGAAAACTAGTCCTCTTCCACAAGAGAGACGTCGTCCATTGCAGCCGCGTACTGGTCCACGTCACCCTTGTCCAGCTTGACCATCAGGCGTACCTCGTTGGCGGAATCAGCATAGTGCAATGCATCGTCATAGCTGATTTCACCGGTATTGTACAACTCGAACAAGGCCTGGTCGAAAGTATTCATGCCTTGCTGCGTTGACTGCTTCATTAATTCCTTCAGCTTGTGTATTTCACCCTTGCGGATAACGTCCTGCACCAGCGGTGTACCCAGCAGGATCTCAACGCATACCCGACGACCATTACCGTCAGCACGTGGAATCAATTGCTGTGCAAGAAAGGCCTTGAGATTCATGGACAGATCCATAAACAACTGTGGCCGCCGGTCCTCTGGGAAGAAGTTGATGATGCGATCCATCGCCTGGTTGGCATTGTTGGCATGCAGGGTTGCCATGCACAGGTGACCGGTCTCGGCGAAGGCGATGGCGTGGTTCATTGTTTCACGGTCGCGGACCTCGCCAATCAGGATGACATCCGGTGCCTGGCGCAGGGTATTTTTCAGCGCTGTTTCATAGGACTCGGTATCGATACCTACTTCACGCTGGGTCACGATGCACCCGGCATGCTCATGAACGAACTCAATCGGGTCCTCGATGGTAATAATATGTCCGGTGCCATTCTTGTTCCTGTAGCCGAGCATGGCAGCAAGCGAAGTCGACTTACCGGTACCGGTCGCACCAATGAAGACAATCAGACCGCGTTTCGTCATGGCCAGATTCCTCAGGATGGGCGGCAGGTTCAACTCCTCCAGGGTCGGTATATAGGTTTCGATACGACGCAAAACTGCACCGGCCTGGCCACGCTGTATAAAAGCGCTGGCACGGAAGCGGCCAACGCCTTCTTCACTGACGGCAAAGTTGCACTCGTGCGTCGCCTCGAACTCGTCACGCTGTGCCGGTGACATCATACTGGTCACGATTGCCATCGAGGATTCAGGTGCAAGTGCCTCGCTCGAGACAGCGATCGTCTTGCCGTCTACTTTCATGGTAGGAGGAACACCGGCCGTCAGGAACAGGTCGGAGGCACCTTTCTCACCCATTTGCTTCAACAGTGTTGATAAGTCCATAGCCTTTCTCCCGGCAGATGATTAGCGGAAAGTTTCCTTGTTGACAGCCTTCGCGCGAGCATCCTGTTTTGTAATAAGCCCCTTCGACAGAATATCCTGCAGATACTGGTCCAGTGTGGTCATACCCATCGCGTTACCGGTTTGGATAGCCGAATACATTTGCGCAACCTTGTCCTCGCGTATCAGGTTGCGAATCGCCGGGGTACCAATCATGATTTCCCAGGCGGCAATACGACCGCCCCCGACCTTCTTCATCAGGGTCTGCGCGATCACGGCACGCAGTGACTCGGACAACATGGAGCGCACCATGGTTTTTTCTGCTGCAGGGAATACATCGATAACACGGTCAATGGTTTTCGCTGCTGATGTGGTGTGCAGGGTACCGAAAACCAGGTGACCGGTCTCGGCAGCTGTTAATGCCAGACGAATCGTTTCAAGGTCACGCATCTCGCCTACCAGGATGATATCCGGGTCCTCGCGCAATGCAGAACGCAGGGCTTCGTTAAAACCAAGGGTATCCCGATGGACCTCACGCTGGTTGAGCAGGCATTTTTTACTTTGGTGCACAAACTCGATGGGGTCTTCAATGGTCAGGATATGTGCATATTGCAGGCTATTGATATAGTCAATCATTGCCGCCAGCGTGGTGGACTTGCCGGAACCGGTCGGCCCCGTCACCAGCACCAGTCCGCGAGGCGTGTCGGCAATGTCTTTGAAGATCTGTGGTGTACCCAGGTCTTCAAGGCTCAGTATGTCAGAAGGAATGGTACGAAAAACAGCACCGGCACCACGATTGTGGTTAAACGCGTTGACACGGAAGCGGGCAAGGTCGGGGATTTCAAACGAGAAATCGGTTTCAAGGAACTCTTCATAGTCCTTGCGTTGCTTGTCATTCATGATGTCATAGACAAGCCCGTGGACCGTTTTATGATCCAGCGCAGGTACGTTGACCTTGCGCATATCACCGTCCACCCGAATCATCGGCGGCAACCCGGCTGACAGGTGTAAATCAGATGCCCCGTTTTTAACACTAAAGGTCAGTAACTCAGCTATATCCATGCCAACTCCCACGCTAAAATTTCATGTCACCCTGATATCGTCAATGGGCCCGGATACTTGAAAAAGCGTTCTATATCGGCAACTTGTCCGGTCCAGCGAGCCGCAAACAGGCTTTTCACCGGCAACACACACTGTCACAGCAGGCGCAGCATCTGACTACAAGACCCTCGATTGCCGAAGTATGCCTCATTATGCCACTGTGGCAAGTTTGCACTGCGCATAACCCGACATTAATCAGTCACATAAACTATACCGCCGGCGACGGGCAAGGTATTATTCTGTTGTCACAGCAGGAACGTAGACTATCCGCCCGGGACGGCTTGTCGCGCGCCGGTTTCATCCTGTATCGTCAATCTCATGAATAATACGACCCTGAGTTTTATTGGTGGAGGCAACATGGCCGGCAGCCTCATTGGCGGCTTGATTGCCGACGGCTGGAATCCGTCGAGCATTCGGGTTTCCGACACGGACAACCGACAACTGGAGCGACTCGCGCAGCGCTTCCCGATCAGGACAACAACCGATAATGAGGCTGCCGTAGAAGGCGCCGATGTGGTTGTCCTGGCGGTAAAGCCTCAAGTAATGGAAAGCGTTGCGCAAGCACTTGCCAGCAGTGTCGCAAAGCAGCAGCCCCTGGTTATCTCCATCGCTGCCGGCATTTCTGAATCCGCACTGCGACAATGGCTCGGTGAAAAAACCGCTATTGTACGCAGCATGCCCAACACCCCGGCAATGGTGCAGAGCGGCGCCACCGCCATGTATGCAAATCCGTATGTCAGTGATGAGCAACGCAGCGTCGCAGAATCGATTCTGCGTGCTGTCGGCATCGTTATCTGGATCGATGACGAGTCCATGATGGACGCGGTAACTGCGCTCTCGGGCAGCGGTCCCGCCTATATCTTTCTGTTTATAGAGGCCCTGCAGGCCGCCGGCCGCGAACTTGGCTTCACGGAGGAAACGGCCTATCTGCTGGCGCTGCAAACGGCTTTTGGTGCAGCAAAGATGGCTCTGGAGAGTACCGAAGACGCAACGCTGCTGCGGCAACGGGTGACTTCACCTGGCGGTACCACGGAACGCGCCATCAACACCTTCGAGGAGGGTGGGCTCAGGGAACTTGTAAGCAAGGCACTGCATGCCGCTGCAGAGCGTTCGCGTGAACTGTCAAAAGAATTCGGAAGCATCCGGTGAACAGCAGCTATTTGGCAAATCCCCTGGAATTCCTGGTAACCACGCTGTTCAGTCTTTACATACTGGCTGTCATGCTGCGCTTCCTGCTCGGTGCAGTGCGGGCGGATTTCTATAACCCGGTAAGCCAGTTCCTGGTACGCATTACCAATCCCCTGCTGTTACCGATGCGCAAGGTGATCCCCAGTCTCGGCAGGTATGACACCTCTGCATTGCTGTTAATGCTGCTGCTGCAATTAACCGCACTCGTCCTGGTCGTCCTGTTACGTGGTGTCAGCATATCTATCGTGGCCCTGCTTGCCGTTGCAGTCGGTGAACTTGTGATGCTGGCAATCAATGTTTTCATGTTCTCTATCATCATCCAGGTCATTCTCAGCTGGGTCAATCCGGGTAACTATAACCCTGTAACTGCGGTGCTCTATAGCATAACCAGCCCGATAATGCGCCCGGTACAACGCATCGTTCCGCCGATATCGGGTATTGACCTCTCGCCACTGGTTGCAATAATCGGTCTACAGGTATTACGCATGCTGATCATGCCACTGCTGGGATGAAGGCACGCGTCTGCAGATGGATATCCTGACACCCGCTGTTGTCACTTTTGCCCGTGCGTCCCGGGTGATATTGAATTAATCGTTGCCGGGACATAATGTATGCTGTATTCGTCTATAGTTAACAGAAAAGATAAGGGAGTGAATAATATGCGCCTAGAAAAACAACTATTTTCATGGTTAGTAGGACTGGCACTGCTGCTTCCGATCACAGCCAGCGCCGAAAATTCCAAGGACTTCGGTGAATTCGTCATCCACTACAATGCCATGGCTACCGACATGGTGCCGCCTGAAGTCGCACGTAAATACCGTATTACACGCAGTAAAAACCGCGGCATGATCAATATCACGGTACTGAAAAAGGTACTCAGCAGTCCCGGCCAGCCGGTACACGCCCGTGTCGAGGTCAATGCCCGCAACCTGGCCGGCCAGGGGCGGGCTATCCGCATGCGCGAGATTCGTGAAGGCAATGCAATTTACTATATAGGCGAGTTCGGTGTCGCCAACGAGGAGACACTGAATTTCGATGTACGGGCGCGCCCGCAGGGGTCAATGGAAACTGTCGAGGTCCGCTTCAGCCAGGATTTCTACACGCAATGATTGCCAATGTTTTTTACGATTCTCGATCTGAATGAGTCATGTTCGACGATATCCGCATGATAAGCAAACAATAAATTGCATCTTAAAGTTCTTTTAATGCCGCTAACGGTTTCTAAAACTGTCACGACAGGATTGGTCCTGGTTAACTGGAAATCCATGGCCGGATGAGTCCGGCCGAATCCCAGATAGGCAAGTGGTATGCAGCCCTGTCGGTCTACACACGTCCACGGGTCGTCGGCATGGTGTTTCTCGGCTTCGCCGCCGGTTTGCCATTCCTGCTTGTCTTTACCACGCTTTCCGCCTGGCTGACAGAAGCCAGCATCTCGCGATCCACAATCGGTTTTTTCAGCTGGGTCGGCATCACCTACTCAATCAAGGTTTTCTGGGCACCGGTCATCGACCGCCTGCCATTTCCCCTGCTGACCCGCGTATTCGGCAAGCGCCGTGGATGGATGCTGGCCGCCCAGGTCACCATTGCCACCGGCCTGACCGGCATGGCATTGACAGACCCGGGCAGTCACCTGACGCAGCTGGCATTATTCGCCCTGCTGGTCGCCTTCGGCTCCGCCACCCAGGACATCACTATCGACGCCTGGCGTATCGAAGCTGTTGAGCAGGACCTGCAGGGTGCCATGGCAGCGACCTATGTGCTCGGCTACCGGCTGGCTCTGCTGACCGCAGGCGCCGGCGCACTGCACCTCGCAGAAATGACCAACTGGTCCCTGACTTACATCATCATGGCCGGACTGATGGGCGTCGGCATGCTGACGACATTAAGTATTCCCGAACCCTCTCACCCCGTTAATCCACGCACCCAGATGCTGGAATCCCGGCTGGAATCCAGCATCGGCGTTGCCGGCCGGCAGGGAATTGCGGCGCGTATCGCCGCCTGGTTCGCAGACGCCGTGGTCGGTCCCTTTGTGGAATTCTTCCAACGCAGTGGCCGGCTGGCGGTGCTGATCCTGTTGCTGGTCGGCTGTTACAAACTCAGCGACATCACCATGGGGGTGATGGCAAATCCGTTCTATCTCGACCTCGGCTTTACCAAGGCGGACATTGCCAACGTGACCAAGATTTTCGGTTTCTTCATGACCATCGCCGGCGCCGGTCTCGGCGGTATCCTGGTGATAAGATACGGCATTCTGCGGCCATTGCTGGCCGGCGCCATACTTGTGGCAAGCACTAACCTGCTGTTTGTCTGGCTGGCAGTCAGCGAACCGTCCCTGTTTCACCTGGCCGTCATCATCAGCGCTGACAACCTCAGTGGCGGGCTGGCAACATCGGCATTTATCGCCTGGCTGTCCAGCCTGACGAACACCAGTTACACGGCCACGCAATACGCCCTGTTCAGCTCGTTGATGACATTACCCGCGAAGTTTATAGGCGGATTTGCCGGTGTAGTGGTGGATACAAGCGGTTATGCGACCTTCTTCCTGTATGCCGGCCTGCTCGGCGTACCTGCCATCCTGCTGGTTATTTATCTCATGAAACACAGCCCGGCCCAATCATTGCGGAATATATAACATATTGATATATATAAAGATAACGCATATCATTGTACAATATGTGTGCCTTTTGGTATTTTTCTGCGTCACTTCCGTAGCCATGAGATCGCTCGTCCATAGGTCTGTTTTATAGGCATTCGAGCCGTTATCGACTACGCTCTTGTTAGTGACAGAGTGCATAACGATGGATAAACGCTCAAAAGGTCAACGCCGCTGGGGTCTGCATACCGAGTTCCCGCTCAGGGACTCCAGTGGTCTTATTGTGGTGACCGATCGACGCAGGACGAGGGATCGACGTCTTGGCAACACCAGCTTCGAGGAAAGACTGCTGATGTTCTCGGGACTGCCGCACCGGGATCCGGACTAGCAGGCAAGGTGTGCCAGCGATACCGGCATGACATGTCCGGGCACTACAGTTCGTAGTCGTAATCCATAATCAGTGGTGCATGATCCGAAAAGCGTTTTCCTTTGAAGATCCGTGCCGCCTGAACAGTCCTGGCAATACCGGGTGTGGCAACCTGGTAATCAATACGCCAACCGACATTTTTGGACCAGGCCTGCCCGCGGTTTGACCACCAGGTATATTGATCCGGTTCCTGGCTCACCTCGCGAAACGCATCCACATAACCCGCCGGTCCAAACAGTTCATCCAACCAGGCACGCTCTTCGGGTAAAAAACCGGAGTTCTTTTTATTGCCACGCCAGTTCTTCAGATCAATCTCCTTATGGGCGATATTCCAGTCGCCACAAAGAATATAGTCACGCCGTTTAATCTTTAGCGCACGCAACCAGGGCATGAAGCGCTGCAGAAAACTGAACTTGACGGCCTGTCGCTCCTCGCTGGATGAACCTGATGGCAGATAGACGGAGATGATACTCAATGCTCCATAGCGCGCCTCGATATACCGCCCTTCAGCATCCATATCCGGCCAACCCAGACCCGTAATGACCTTGTCGGGCTTGCGCTTGCTGTAGATGGCCACACCGCTATAGCCTTTCTTTTCCGCATCATGAAAACTTACATGCCAGCCACGCGGGTAAAACACCCTGTCCTGTAGCTGGTGTACTTGCGCCCTGGTTTCCTGTATGCAGACAACATCAGCCTGCTGCCGGGTCATCCACTGAAAAAAACCCTTCCGCGCAGCCGCACGAATGCCGTTCACATTGATTGTAATGATGCGCATGGTTCTCACCAACCGGATCCGGCGTGTATGATAGCGACCCCTGCCAGCGATGACGACCCGTTCCTGCCATGAAAAACTACCAGCATGACTTTATCGACTTTGCCATCAGTGCCGGCGTACTGCGCTTTGGTGACTTCACTCTGAAATCCGGCAGAACCAGCCCCTATTTCTTCAATGCCGGCCTGTTCAATACCGGTGAACAGCTGGCCCGACTCGGCCGCTGTTATGCACAGGCCATTATCGACAGCCACATTGGCTTTGATGTCCTCTTCGGCCCCGCTTACAAGGGCATTCCACTGGCGGCAGCGACCAGTATTGCGCTGGCCGACCATCATCAGCGCAACATCCCCTGGTGTTTCAATCGCAAGGAAGCCAAGGACCATGGCGAGGGTGGCAACCTCGTCGGCGCCGGCTTATCCGGAAGGATACTGGTTATTGATGATGTCATCACGGCCGGCACGGCCATACGTGAATCGGTGGACATCATCGTGGCTGCAGGGGCCACTCTCGCCGGCGTGGTCATTGCCCTGGACCGGCAGGAGCGCGGTCGGGATGACCGCTCCGCGATACAGGAGGTCGAGGAAACACTCGGGGTCAGGGTGACCAGTATCGTGACACTCGCACACCTGCTTGAATATTTGCGCAGCAAACCCGAACGCAGTGAGGATGTCAAGAAGATCGAAGCCTATCGTGAGCAATACGGAATTTAAAGCAACGCTCTGCTCATACAGATATTTCACAAGACAAAGAGCAAATGCGCACTACCCGAAAATCAACTTGATGCCCACCAGCAAGGTCACCACCTCAAAAACACGCTTGATCCAGCGATTACCGGACTTGATGGCCAGGTGTGCACCGAGATAGCCACCCAGCAGCGACCCTAACAGCAATGCTGGCAACCAGGACCAGCGGATTTCGGCCAGCAGCCCCAGTGTCACGGCACCGGTGGCATTCCAGAACACCCCGACCAGTATCAGCGTGTAGGCAATCGCACGGCGGTAATCCAGGCCGAACCAGCGAACCAGCCACAGTGTTACGAACAACCCGGTGCCTGATGTCAGCGAGCCGTTCAACACCCCGATCGCAAACAACACCATGCCACCAACGACATGGCCGTGCCGGTCGCGGTGTGTCGCCTGCACCTGCTGCCCCAGAGAGGGGTTCAGCCATGAATAGATCCCCAGCGCAGCCGTGAGGATCCCCAG
>JBATFE010000157.1:0-2211 GCA_049664445.1 Gammaproteobacteria bacterium | reverse complement strand
GTCCCCGCGTCCTGATTTGCGTCCCGTGCGGCTCCACCCAGGTGGAGCGCCGCGCCATCCGCGAGTCAGCCGCCGGCGCCGGCGCCCGCGAGGTCTATTTAATAGAAGAGCCCATGGCTGCTGCCATCGGGGCCGGCATGCCGGTCGATGAAGCCCGCGGCTCCATGGTGCTGGATATTGGTGGCGGCACCTCGGAAGTCGCTGTTATCTCATTGAATGGTATCGTTTATTCTTCATCTGTTCGCATCGGTGGCGACCGCTTTGATGACGCCATTATCAACTACGTGCGGCGCAACTACGGCACCCTCATTGGCGAGGCCACCGCCGAGCACATCAAGCATGCCATCGGCTCTGCCTATCCCGGCAAGGAAGTGATGGAACTGGAGGTCAAGGGTCGCAACCTGTCGCAGGGCATACCGCGCAGCTTCACCCTGAACAGCAATGAAATCCTCGAGTCCCTGCAGGAGCCGTTGACCGGTATTGTGGGTGCGGTGAAGACTGCACTGGAGCAGACACCACCGGAACTGGGTGCGGACGTCGCTGAACGCGGCATCGTGCTGACAGGCGGTGGTGCCCTGCTGCGCGACATCGATAAATTGTTGATGGAAGAAACCGGCCTGCCGGTGGTGGTGGCCGACGATCCCCTCACCTGTGTCGCCCGCGGTGGCGGCCGCGCACTCGAACTGTTTGACGAGCGCGGCGGCGACGTCTTCACTGTCGAGTAAAGCTCCACCAGCCAACAGATTCAGCTGTTAGGCGCGCCATTCCCGGCGCGATTGTTTTTTCATGCTGTGAATCGCGCCGGGAACGACGCTCCCACCCCGATAGATACGCCTGCCGCAACTTGGGCTAGAATACCGCCCTGATCAAGAAATCAGCGCCACGGGGTGCCCGATCAAGCTTATCTTCACACAAGGTCCATCTATCACGACACGCCTGCTGTTGCTGGTGTCACTGTCAGTGGTACTGATGGTCATGGATCACAGGTACAAAAGCCTTGAATCGGTGCGCGATGCGCTTTCCCTGCTGGTCTACCCGATCCAGTTAAGCGTGGATCTGCCCGGCTCCGTGAGCGAGTGGCTCAACGAGTCACTGGCCAGCCGCCGCAAACTGCAGGAAGAGGTCGACAGTCTGCATACACAGCAGTTCATGCAGAAGGCGCAGATGCAGAAATTTGCTGCACTGCAGGCAGAAAATATTCGCCTGCGTGAATTACTGGACTCGTCCTTCGAGATAGGCGAAAAAGTACTCATTGCCGAACTGATGTCGGTGAACCTGGATCCCTACAAGCACCAGGTCGTGATTAACAAGGGCGAGTTACACGATGTGTATACCGGTCAGCCGCTGGTCGATGCGGAAGGCGTGATGGGACAAATCGTCCATGCCGGGCCCTATTCATCGACGGCGATGCTCATCACGGATACTTCGCATGCCATTCCGGTACAGGTAAACCGCAACGGCCTGCGTTCCATTGCACTGGGCAGCGGCGCCATCAACCGTCTGGAACTGCCGTACATACCCAACAGTGCTGATATCCAACCCGGCGACCTGTTGATCACCTCCGGTCTCGGCGGACGCTTCCCGCCCGGTTACCCGGTGGCCACCGTTACGGCCGTACAACACGATCCCGGTAATGCCTTTTCCTCGGTGGTGGCGACACCGCTGGCGCATCTGAACAGCAGCCGCGAGGTGTTGTTGATCTGGCCGGGCAGGACCACGGTCATCGAGTCGAACAACACAGTGCCGTTGCAAACATCCGCCGACGCAGAAGACGGCGCAGCCCCTGCAGGAACGACAGCAGACGCAGTTGAGGACAGCCACGCCGGCAATGCCGGGACGGCGGCAGCCGCGGTTGAGGAGAGCCACACCGGGGATGCCGGGACGGCGGCAGCGGCAGAATGATGCGCCGCAGACATCATGGTGGCGGGGTCATCGTCTTTACCTTCATCATCGCCCTGTTACTGACCGTCATTCCGTTGCCCGACTGGGCACGCTACATGCGCCCCGACTGGGTCGGACTGGTACTGATTTACTGGTGCATGGCATTACCTGAACGGGTCGGTGTTGCCACCGGCTGGTTCACGGGCCTGATGGTCGACCTGCTCACCGGCACCCTGCTCGGTCAGCACGCACTGTCGCTGACGGTGGTTGCCTACATTACCCTGAAATTCCATCTGCGCCTGCGACTGGTGCCGGTATGGCAACAGTCGC
>JBATFE010000156.1:0-2364 GCA_049664445.1 Gammaproteobacteria bacterium | reverse complement strand
AATCTTTTCAAGGCGGCAAAAGGAGAAAGTTTTTTCCAGCTCCACAAGCCATCCGCCAATTCAATGCTCCCGGAGTTGCTCGCCAGAACCCGCTCGCGGACTCGCTCGTCAGGCAACATGAATGCAGTGTCTTGTTCCTGCGCATCAACGGCCTGGAAGCTTTCAATATCGCCATTCAACACAACACCCTGCTGGTTAACCAGCAGGAAATCCGCCTCCAGCTGCGTCTCTCCCGAAATGCGCACAAGATTAAACAGGTGTTTCATCTCGATGTTGATGACGATTATCCCGCGGTGTTTCTTGGCGCTATCCGCGACGGGTGTGGCAACACGGAGCACCGGCTCGATCGGCTTTTCGTTCTGTCCACGCTCTTCGTTCAAATCAACACGGGAGATATAGAGTTCACCCGGCAACAGCGCATTTGCCTCTTTAAAGAAATAGCGGTCGCTCTTGTCTTGCAGATCCTTTGCAGCCGACGCGTATGGCTCACCTTGATCATGCATGACCCTCGATCTTTCAATCCCGGATTCATCAATCCAGCGAACCTGTTGATATTGCGGATTTCTTCGTGCCAGTATCAGAAATGAGGTCTCCAGTGACTGCAGGTCTACCGGTGACTCTGTATCCAGGGCTCGCCTGGTTATGGTTTCTGTAGAAAGGGAACGTAGATGTTTCAGTGAACCCAATAACTCGGCACCAAGAAAACCGCTGATGAGATTGAGTCTGGCGCTGTCAGAGTCGAGAATTTCCTTGATGCGATCATCTGTACGTTGCGAGGCATAATAATATGCTGCCAACAACACTATCACCGCAATCGGCAGGAAAAGAGCGAGAAACACAAGGATGGGAAAACGTTCGCTCTGACTGCTTTCGGTCGAATCTGTTATCGTCGTATCCATGTAATCAAGCAGTTTAAATGATGATTGCTATCAGGGCACATATATATTTCTGACTATAGACTGTAAAAAAATGCGATTTGACGGCCTTACACTCTGGAGTAAATAATTCACTCATGTCGCCCGATCCCGATCTCCCACGCTGCCAATGGCCCGGCAAGGTCGAGGCAAACCCCCTGATGGTCGAATATCATGATACCGAGTGGGGCGTCCCGGTATACGACGACCGCCGGCATTTCGAGTACCTGGTGCTGGACGCCTTCCAGGCCGGACAATGAATAAGCTGGCTGCCCTGGTATTGGCCGCCGGCGTGGCAGCACCTGCCCTGCCGGTACTGGCTGAAGTCGGGACCTCGACGCTGATGGGTGGCGGGGTGGTCACCGTGGACCCCGATACGCAACGCGCCATGGTGACCCGCGACGGAGTGACCACCCAGCTCTGGAACGGGGTCCACCGCATGCAGGACGGTTCAGTGCTGATCATCAACCAGGGCAAGGCGGTACCCGGTGTCCCGGCAACCGCCCCCCTGCATCAACTGCCGCCGCCGGAATCGGAAGACCGGGAAGGGGCACTCATTGCCGGGTACACACCCTGTGAACAGCTGATCCATTATGTTTGTGGCCCGCATGATGAATGCGCAACGGCCGAGGCCTGCGGCGCCTCGCGGCAGTTGCTGGCCATGGAACAGGAAGAGCGTGCCACAGCAGCCGACCATTCCCGCATGACCTACACCAGCGTCCAGTGTCTGAAGGCAAGAAACGACGTGACGTATTTTTCTACCTGCCAGGCCGGTAACCCGTTTAAATGAACCAACGTGGCCGGATCAGAATTTGGCTAATATTAAAGAACCGACGCCGACATTGCCGCTACCCGACCTGGTCAAGCGCCTGACTGACATCTGCAATAATGTCATCGATATTCTCGATACCGACGGATATACGCACCAGATCAGCACTGACACCGGCAGTCTTCAACTCGGTCTCGTTCAGTTGCCTGTGCGTGGTCGAGGCCGGATGACAGGCCAGTGACTTGGCGTCGCCGATATTGACCAGCCGCAATATCATCTGCAGGGCATCAATAAACTGCCCGCCCGCCTCGATACCACCGTTGATGCCAAAACTCAAAATACCCGAGGCCTTGCCAGCGGTAATCTTCTGGCACGTCTGGTAATAGGGACTGTCCGGCAACGCCGCATAGTTAACCCAGTTAATCTTGTCATGGTTACTGAGATAGCTGGCAAGCTTTTCGGCATTTTCACAATGACGCTCCATCCTGATGCCCAGCGTCTCCAGTCCCTGCAGGATAAGAAATGCATTCATTGGAGAGAGTGCGGCACCCGTGTTTCTGAGCGGCACCACCCGGCAACGCCCGATATAGGCCGCCGGTCCAAGCGCTTCGGTATAGACAACCCCGTGATAGGAAGGATCAGGCTCGTTCAGCATCGGAAACCGTTCCTTGTTTGCCACCC
>JBATFE010000155.1:0-9987 GCA_049664445.1 Gammaproteobacteria bacterium | reverse complement strand
GAGGAAGCGGTGCAGGCCAATGCCTTCATGGGGACCTGGCTGGAGGCATTGATTCGAACCGGTACCATCAGCAGTATCGAGGCCTGTTTCATCGCCAAGGACCAGCGACGGGTGCCGGTACTGTTTTCACGGACAGCCCTCAAGGACGAGGCAGGCAAGATTACCGATATTATCTGTATTGCTAAGGATATGACGGGCTACACACGTGTTGAAAAGGTCAGGGACCAGCAGCGGTGAAAAACACTGTTCACAGGTTGCAACTCATGAAACACAGAGTACACTTCCAAACAGGTTAATTTGGAGTCATTGATGGAAGATTCAGAAGCAGATCAGGGTCCGGAAGAAGACATCACCCTGACGGCCGAAGCCCTGAAGGCCATGGGGCACCCGCTGCGATGGAAGATACTCTGTACGCTTGGAAATAAAGAGATGTCCGTCGGCGAGATCGTCGAGAAAATCGGCACTTCCCAGAGCAATGTTTCGCAACACCTGGATCAGTTGCGCAACAAGAATATTGTCAAATCGCGGCGTGATGCCAACAGAATCTACTACTGTGTCCGCAACGAGGAACTGCTCGAGCTGATCAGTACCATGCGTGGTGTGCTTTGCCAGACCAACCTGGGTGATAATTACTAGTTTCGGGGGAAGGCATCCTGATTGTTGCGGGATGCAAGTAAAAACGGGGGTGACTCGAAAGAGTCACCCCCGTTTGGCTTTTCTGGTCCAGCCAGGATTGCTTACTGGGTTACAGGGGCAACCGGAGCAACCGGGGCAGCAGCATAAGGTGCACCGTAAGGGGCGGCACCATAAGGAGCGCCATAAGGAGCACCGTAGGGGGCATAACCATAGCCGTTGTTACCACGGTAGCTGTTGTAACCGCGACCATTACCGCGACCACGACCACTGCCGCTAGCACTCATGTTGAAGCCAAAGTCGCCGTCGAAATCGCCGTCGCCATAACCATCACCCCAACCGTCGTTGTAACCGTTGTAGTTGTTGTGACCGTTATTACCAAAAGGGCCCCAGGCAGAAGCGGCCGTCGATGCTACTGCGATGGCAGCAGCGATCAGTACAGTTGAAATCGTTTTCATGAAATTCTCCAAGTCTTAATTAGTATCTAAAGTGTGTGTGTCAGCAATGACAGGGAGAATAATATAAGTAAATGCTTAAATTAGCAAACATTAATATTTATAATATCTAATAATCAGTGATTGGATACTTTAATTGCCATTAATAACAGAAGGATATGAGATGTAATTATTTTCAGGCTGCTGGCGTTTTCGGGCACTATCATCAGTATTGGACGTGTCTGGAGGCATGAATCCAGGCCCGTCAACCACTGACAGGCTGTGTGTATGCCTCGATGATGAGAATCCCCGCGTTATTTATCCCCGATAGATGGTTATGATTGAGCCATGTTGGTGGAGAACGGGAAAAAACTGCTATTGTCGATTATTGAACTGGGCGGCTATCCCAATTTCACCCCTCTGTACGAGGCGTTCGGTTATGAAGTCGTGGTTGCAACCCGGATGCGCAAGGCGCTCGGATTGCTGAAACAACGCCAACCGGATGTGATCGTGGCGGAATTCAATTTCCAGTCTGATTTTCGCGATCGCAGCAGTAGCCTGGAATCCCTGCTGGCTGTCGTGCAGCGATTTCCGGATACCCGTGTAATCGTATTCTATGAAAGGGAATTTACGCCACAGTTTGAAAAATTGCGCGCCCGCTTGCCGGTACACCATGCGCTGACGTTTCCTGTCGATGCGCCTGCATTGCGCGCCTGCCTGCAGGCGTTGGGAAATGGCGGCGCTGGCTGATGCGGCGGGTGGATTGTATCCATATGATGAAAGGGAAGGGACATACAATGAAAACAACCTCGAGTGTCATGTTACTGCCAGTACTGCTGTTGTGCTCGCTGGCGGCGTCTGCCGCAGAGATTCGGGTACGCGTCTTCGAGCGTGGTGACCAGGTACCCCTGGCAAACGCGGCGGTGTGCCTGGGAACCCCGGCGAGAATTGACCAGTTTGGTGCGCGCATGACGGATGCTGAAGGCTATGTGTCATTTCCCGATGTGCCGGGTGCTGCCTTGCTGGTCACCGTATCCCGTGCGGGTTACAAATCCGAGCAGGAAACCCTGGTGACTGCTGCAGCCAACCGCATGCTGGTGATGTCACTGTCAACCGGTGGTGGAGGTACCCCGTGCCCGCTGAGCGAGTCTGCTGCCAAAGTGTATGACAGCGGACTGAGTGTCAGTCGTTTCGCACTGGATAATGGCAAGGCAGAGACGGCGGGTCCCTCGGTTGCATTGAATCATCGGGTAAACGGTGAACCCACGCAGTACCGCGCCAGTGAGCGATCGGATTTTTACGCGACCGACTGGCAGGAATACGCACCGGCACCGGTCTTCCAGTTAAGTCCGGGTCCGGGAAGAAAGGTTGTCTATTTCCAGGTGCGCCGGCATGCGACTGTCGGGGATGCCGTCATCGAAACACTCTCACCGACCGTTCGCGATTCCATTACCGTGCAGTAGTGCATTAGCAAGTACGCTGGCTGCTGAGGGTGGGCTCTATAGTCACAGAAGCCCACAGATAAACATCAGGACATCAGTGGAACGAAAAAGCGGGCGCCGAACTCAACGGCTTCAGGCAGGGTGAAGATCTCCCTGTTGTCGGGGTCTTCTGCAAGCCAGTTTTCTGCAATACTACCGTCACGCAGAAACATCATCTCCATGCAGAGGCTGTCGGCGCAGCAGAAGCAGGCGTTTGCTGCGCCCCAGATAATGCCGAAATGGATAGCAGCAGCCTCATCCTGATTCTCTATGTTCTTCCCTGACTGTTCTATGGTGACGGGAACACCGCTGACCCGGCATGTGGATATAACCTGTGTTTCCATTCCAAACATGGGACTGACCGCCAGCGCATCCAGCGCGCACATGGCATAGACCTGATGACCGTTGACTTTTACTTTATGCTCACGTGCTTCCATGGTGAAGGGGTATGCGCCCACGGGGGTATCATCCTGTGAAAATACAACCAGATCATGGCTCTTCAGAACGTTAATGGCTTCTTCAAGATCGCTGACGATGTCAGCCATCTCCTCCCTTGTAAGGATGCGTCCCTGCGTAACAAACGAACCAAGGATTTGCCGGTGCAGCGCCTTGATCTGTGGACTGCAATCCTGCTGTCTGGCCTGTAAGGGCAGAATGCTCGTCAGGCGATTCAACGCGTTGTCAACCTTTGTATTCATAAGTCACTCCCCGCATGGATTTCCTGGTTGCAGACGTTCATTGAAAGGATAGTGCATATCCGGATGTGGTGTGGCGATCATCAGAGAGTGATCCTGACCTCGCGTGCATCAATCATCTGCTGCACGGTAAACACGCGAGGTACTCAGGGTTCGCTGCAGCTTCATTGTTCCTCCTTCCCACAAGATCATTTTCTCCAGGTCCGGGAACAGGCCTTCTGTACGACGCTCGTCCAGTACCTGGTTATCTATTTTAATCGTGCGTACATCGCCTTCCCGGCCGAGGTATATATTGTTCTGTGCAAAGCGGTACTCGCCCTGGTACCACTGCAGTACGCCGTCGATCTTGCCGCAGGTAGCGGTTTTCTTGTTGTCTGTTGTCTGCAATCGGCAATAGCTTCCAAATGTCTCTGTCTCCGGGTCATAGCCGGCGTGACTGGCCTGGATGATCACCATGTCCTTGCCATGATCTGCATGCGGGCCATGCCGGCCTGTTGCAACAATGCCGCCAACGCGGCCATGGTTGAAAGGGAAGGCGCCAAAATGCTTGGCGATGAGAATGATCGGGAACCCTGGTTTTTATCAGAGCAAAAGGCGCGCGAAGGGATGATGTTACCGGCCTCGAAGCCCAGTGACCGGCACAGGTTATAGAGGCGCGGTGCGAACAGGCTGTAGCGCATCATGTGGTCAAGATGAAAATTGCTGACGATCGACTGCATATTTTTGTTGGATGAAAACATGCGTTACCCTGTTTGATGACTCGGTTGTTCTTGCAGCGTGTTGGCGCTGCACCTATAAAGCATTACATGGTCGACAAGCACTATTCGGGCTGGTGGTATTTACGATGGTCTCCACAGGGACTTTGTTGACGATGTACTTCAGCCTGTAATTGATGTCCCTGGTATGTTTTTCATGGCTAATCACCATGGAGCCCTGCATGAGGTTATCCATGTCTGGCTTGTTGCAGATTTCATGGTCGAGATTTCAGCACTAACGCTTGAGATCAGTCGTGCAGTTTACTGCGTTGGCTGTGTTATATTGTTGAAATAATACTGCGTCTGGTTCTTCATTCATACTTGATTGATATCAACGACCCAAGCTCAGCAACCCGGACTGCGAGACGCATGGAATGCAACCGGAGCACGATGGCCGGGTTCGTTGCAGTGCATGGTTAGGCGATTTCATTGTGCCTCTGTCCATACAACATCCTTGATTTCCGGGTCTGAAGCGAGAATCTGCTGTAGTGCCTCAGTAAGGCGAGTGAGCTGTGCGGTAGCATCTATCTTCTTGAAGAACTTCTTCACGATGGGAGTGCCTGGATCGGTGAAGCATAAGAACTCATCATCATCTCCATACTGGTGTCCGCAACAAATCGCGAGCCTGAATCCTTCGTTTCGCACCGGCACATACCAGCCCCAGTCCTCGGCAATCATCTCCTCTGTTGCGATTCCTCGCTCAGCAAGTTTCTCTACAAGGTACTCGGCCAGACGTTTACCCCAGAGTCCTGGATTGATCTGCTCCTCCTCGCCTTCGTAGGCGGGGAACCTGGACGACCGGAACTCGACTTGTGTTTTCATGGCGTAGATTCGCCTAACGTTGCGATAAGGGGCCAGAGCAAACGCAGCTTGCGGAGGCCCCAGCGAGCCTTGCGAGCGCTTTAATTGCCTTGTTAACCAGCTTGTGCTCTAGGCTTGATGTAGCCACGTCTGCAATTCCTTCCAATCAGACTCTATGGCTTTTTGTTGTGCCTCCGGATCATGCGCGCGCATGTACGCAGAATATTCTGCCCAGGCAATGATATCGCGATAATCCTTGCATGCAGATTGCACGAACGATTTAAGTCGCGCGATATCTCCGTTAGCGAGCTTTAGACAAGCCATGCTGACGCGCAATGGTTCACGTTGCCACGATTCAGCACCATACGATTCAAGAATGCTTGTTACTTCATCCATGGCTTCTGTTCCGAACTCGCGGGCAACTACGCGCTTAAGATCGCTTTTCTCGTATGTTGGTGTTGGCTGCTCCATATCTATTGCTGCCTAACGCAGAATTTAGCGGCGCCCGGCGCAGCCGGGCGCCCGAGTAAGCGCAGCAAACGGCCTGAACGATTTGTTACGCGCTTTCATCTGGCGGACCCACCCAGAACAACGGATTATGAGCCACCTCCCAAAGGTGACCATCGAGATCTTTGAAGTAAGCACTATAGCCGCCCCAAAATACTTTCTGGGGCTTTTTGACCAAGGTTGCGCCGGCCTCGACAGCTTGAGCTATCACCTCAACAACCTCTTTTTCTGAGCCAACGTTGTGAGACAAGCTAAAGGCCTCAAATCCTTCCCCATTGGGCGAAACCGTTGCATCTTCCGCTAACGCTTCTCGGCCATACAAACCCAGCCATGTTCCGTTGAGAGTGAAGAATGCAACTTCTGGTGAAGACTCCATTCTTGGGAAGCCCAGGCCGTGCCCATAGAACTCAACAGCCGCAGGTAGATCGCGAACGCCGAGCGTGATCATGCTGATTCTAGGCTTCATTGTTGGGATTTCCTTTTTTACACATAACGCACCGCATCAACGGCGCGGCTTTTCCGCGTTCGACTGCGTATACATGTTATGTTGCGGCCAGATAATTTCAAACGAATGCATAAACTAGAAAACCACCAAAGCATACGGCTATGAATCCACCAACGCGACCATATGTTTTTTGAAATGACATTGCCCAGGACATTAAACTTATAAAATTATTTCGGCCTATTACGGTAAAAGTTATTGCCGCGATTATTGAAAGCCAACCAATCACTTCAATTACTAGTGGAAATCTGGAAACGCCAGCCAAATAAACAAGCAATGCACCCAGCACTAGCCTTACCAAAATGGCTAAAATATGCAGTTCTGGCTTTTCCAGGTGTCTTCCAAGATATCCGAACACAATTTCCGGATTAATAATTATCACCACTCCCGCTAAAAGTGTTAATAATCCGAATATTACTATTGCTACGGACATTTGTTATTCATGTAGCAAGATAGCGTTTAAACCAAGGGGCGCGAGCCGCTACGCGGCGAAACGTCCCGGCCCGCGTAGTGGGCGAACCTGGGCGCATTGTTAGGCACCATATACCTCATCACTCCATACGACATTCGTTATACCTTCTGCTTTATCCAGCACTGCCTTCAAACCATTTAGTAGAGGCAAAGCATAATCTACGTTAGCTTTGTTTCTACCAAATAGACTTTTAGCCTTTGGAGTAAGGTAGCAAAGCCATTTGTCTTTCTCGCCTTCTCTATTTCCGCAGCATAACCAAAACTCATCTCTTTCAATTGTAATGTATTCGATAAACCAACCCCAATCTTCAAAATTCGGATAAGAGGTAACTACGCCTATCTCTGCCAATTGCTGAGCCAGCCAAAATGCAAGCTCTGCCCCATACACCCCTTGATTGACCTGTGAATCTTCAGGCAAAAAGGGGATAAATAATTTCGAATCGAATTCTACTGATGCCTCCATGATTGGTGCCTAACAATGAGTAGACTGGTAATTCACGTAATCAAATACGGGAGATTCCCGTGTATCCCGCACTTGGCTTGATGAGTGAAAGGTAAAATACATGCTCAATTCCTTGTGACAGGTTACTGTAATCGGCACCCTAGCTGAATCATCTACCATTTTCCAGTCTGTTCGGTACTGGATAAATGCGGGAGACTCCCGTCTATCTCGCAGTTGCGCTTTCAGGTCATAAGGAGCACTGTATATACATACAGTTTATTGGAGCAAAGGATGAGCCCAATGAAAACGTCATCTCCCTTTCTGAATGAAGTGATCGCCGCCATCCGTGTACGGCATTATAGCATCCGGACCGAACAGGCCTATGTTGGCTGGGTCAGGCGGTTTATCGTCTTCCATGGTAAACGTCACCCCGCTGCCCCCGGTGAATGGGGATGGCAATATGTCTTCCCGGCAAGCAGGCGCAGCGTCGATCCCCGTTCAGGGGTGGTAAGGCGTCATCATTTCGATGAGAGCAGCCTCCAGCGTGCAGCGAAGATTGCGATTCGGCGGGCGCAAGTTAACAAGCCGGCAAGTTGCCACACTTTACGGCATTCCTTTGCCACGCACCTGCTGGAGCGGGGCATGGATATTCGTACTCTCCAGGAACAACTCGGGCACAAGGATGTGCGCACCACGCAACTGTACACACACTTGTTGCAGCGCGGTGGCAATGCGGTGATCAGTCCACCGGGTGCGGTACTTGAAAATGGCTGATTGGCCATTGTGTCTCATCGGTCGGTTCGATTTAAATGGATGACCTTCGAGACGGTAGTTTGCCAGCAGTGTGTGATCGATCCTGGCGCAACCCGGTACTTCGCGGATCGTCTTAGCGGGGGCGTTTCCTGCGGCCTTCGAACTTTACGATTGCCTGGACAATGATGTCGTAGGGCAAGTCTTCAATGCGGCCGTATTTCTCGATGGCTGCGTCGATCAGGCCGATGGCGTTTTCAACGTTGGTGTCAGCTGCGCGCTCTGGCTTGATCAGGCCCTGCAGTCCCAGCAACCCGCCGGTCTGTACCTTGATTTCCTTGGCGTGTGGCAATGGACCGTCGGCGCTGGTGAGGTGCAATGCAAAACGGGCATTGCTGCGCATGCTGTTCAGAAACTCGATGCAGAGGGCGTTGGCGGCGGCGGATTTGCAGGCGATGCCTTCACGGTCGGCGAGGTGAAAGCGTTGCGATTGTTTGCAGGTGCAGCGTCGGGAATTGATGGTTTTTTCGAAGACGCAGCGACGCTCGTTAATGCTGTGGTAAGTGTCCTTGTAGGCCTTTTCTTCCATCGCAGTGTAAGTCGAGCGCTATTTTTCCCACTCCTTGGCAATCGGCTCTTCCCGGTATTCAATCAGGCGTTGTTCCGCTTCCGCGGCGTTTTCAGCGAAGATGATCTTGTAGGACTGGTTGTCCTGCAGCTGTTCCTCGCCGCGCAGTCGTCTGACCTCGGTCTTGGCCTGTTTGAAGTTCTCGAACTCACTGACCGGTTCCACGGCTTTCTTCGTGGTGGTGTCAATGGTGGTAACGGTATAGATATAGTAGGGCATGTATCATTCCTGCATTTACTCGTGTGTAGTTAAAGTCATTGCCGTCTCGCTAACGCATCCTCTGTCCGCAACAAGGCATACTCCTTGTGCAGGCCGGCACTGCGTTCTTCGGATTACTCGCTGTCAAGCACGACCGATGAGACCTGCGTATTGTGCATGATAATACAACCACTGTGACGACCTACACCATCCTCGCTGTAATCAAAGGTATAGATACGTTTCAGGCCCGGGCCGCTGCCGGGGGTAAAGAAGGGCCTGATACTTTTAAGGGTTGCGGTACCGTCGAGAAACTGTAAACCCTGATTTTTGCAGGTTTGCCGGGCAATCTGTATGGCCATGTCGCGACAGTGCTGGCTGATCTGCCAGAACCAGACCAGCAATGCAATTATCAGTAGCAGGGTGAGTGGTGCCATGATCCAGTGCTTGTCCTTGTTGGTTTTCCTGCACGCCAGTCCTGCTGCATGCATGTGCCACGATGATGCCGGTGATTTTACACGGATTGATAGACACAGGGATAAAGGGGTTATTCTTGCAGGAGCAGCATGTGACTCATGCTAGAATAAGGTATTGGATACAGAGTCCTGGTCGCAGGGCAGTGGATAATATACATGTCGTCACTCACCCAGGAAGATCGTACACACCTTGGCCGCATGGTCGTCAATCTGCTTGACGACTGGGGCATCAAGGCGTCAGACCAGGTCAATATACTTGCCCTGCCGGAAGGCACGCCGGGCCGCAAGATGCAACGTTACCATGAAAACACACCGCTCCCCGATGATCCCGAGGTGATGAAGCGTGTCGAACACCTGATGGGTATCGCCGATGCACTGCGTACCACCTTTCCCCGTAATGCCAATATCGCCGTGATTTGGTTGAAGCAGCCGTGCAAGCGCCTGCGCCGCCGCCGCCCGCTTGAGATCATGCTGGAAGATGGACTGAGTGGTCTGATTACCGTGCGCACCCATCTGGATTGTTCTTTTGCGTGGCGTGAATCAGAGCGCACCGACTAGCTAATCGTTCATCGCCGAGGAATCACCCGGACTATTTTTGCGGCCGCCGGCAAGACTGTTTCTCGTTTTCTCCCACCAGGCGGCCACATCTTTTGTCGTCCCTGAATCAAACTTGAAACGCAGTTTCACATATGGACCCCTTGCCGTGTAGCCGGCCGCCGTGAAATCGCTGTCTCGGTAACCGGCAAAGTTGTAACCGGCGCTGAGCCAGAGATTCCTGAACAGGTTGACACCCACCGAGGGTCCCGCCGAATACAGCAGCATGTTGCTGTTGCTGCTGTAGCGTACGCTGCCCTGCAGCCCGACATCCCAGCGCGCGTTGAGGTCATGGCGGTACTCACTGCCGAGTGCCTGTGTCAGGCCGTCATAGCGCATACCGTCAATCGTGTCCTTGCCGTACTTGATGCCATAGTGCAGGGCTATCTGGTTGCGTCGATCGGGCAGCAGGTTCAGGTTCAGGTTGTTGACGACTTTCCTGTTTTTAACAGAAATACCGCCCTGGTCATTGTCCTCATAATCAAAATCGAGACGGTTCAGCAGGATCAGGCGGCTGCTGATCGGCCGGTAGGCAAGCGAGAAACGCGTATCGGCGGTGGTGCGGCTAGCGCCGCTGGCGAGGTCGGCGTCGATCAGCTGGCTGGCGAGTGACAGCCCGAGCC
>JBATFE010000154.1:0-9716 GCA_049664445.1 Gammaproteobacteria bacterium | reverse complement strand
AGTCCGGCGTGATGGTCACCCAGGACATCGATACAGGTGATCGAGACGTGCTCTCGGTCGCGGTAAACGAGGGTGTCGGCGGTGCCGTCGATGGACAGTCCGCGGAGTCGCTGCGTATCGATACGCGTGACGGTTCGGTGCACGTGCTGGCCATGGCGACGGCCCCGTGGCGGCGTAATCCGTCGGCAAGTGGCGGTGTCGATAAACTGCCGGTGAGCGGTGACGAGGCCGTGCTGCAGCCGGACGAGATCAGGCAGTTGATCCGCTTTGCCAATGAATTGCCACAACGCTTCCCGCCGATTACCGATGATCAGGGTAATCCCGCGCCTGCTGATATCGAGTTCGGTTTTCTCGATGGCAAGCTGCAGCTGTTCCAGTTGCGACCCTTCCTGGAAAGCCGCAAGGCACGTGGCAGTGCTTACCTGGGCAAGATGGATGAGGCGCTGGATGGATCAATGGACAAAACAGTCAATATGCGGGAGATACCGAATGAATAAGTGTAACCATCTGTGGACCTTGCTGGTCCTGTCAGTGCTGCTTACGCCTGCCGTGGTACAGGCCTACCCGATCGATGGATACGAGGAAACCGGTATCCGCCGGGTCGAGGGTGTCCGCCGGGTCGAGGACGGCACCATCCCCGGCAGCAAGCAACCACCCGGTGCGATGCTGCCGACAACGGCGGTCGATCTGCGCTTGCTGGAATATCGTGACATGGATCTCCCTGCCCCGGACCCGGCGTATACAAAGGAACTGCTCGGGCTGCTGGGCGATCATGCCAGTCGCTACAGCCTCGCTGTTCTGGATCTTTCAAATCCGGAACATCCGCGTTATGCAGAATACCGTGGAGACCATCAGCAGAACGTCGGCAGTGTCGGCAAGCTGGTCGTGGTGCTCGGCCTGTTTCAGGCACTGGCCGACGCCTGGCCGGATGATATTAAAAAGCGCCGCGAGATACTGAAAAACACGGTCATTACTGCAGATGAATTCAGTCACTGGGATCACCACACGATACGTATCTTCGATGTAGAGACGAACAAGCTGACCCGGCGTACTCTGAAGGACGGTGACCAGGGTTCGTTATGGGAATACCTGGACTGGATGCTGTCGGCAAGTTCCAACTCGGCCGCTGCCATGGTCATGCGCGAGGTCATGCTGCTGCGACACTATGGCAGGGACTACCCGGTGTCGCAGACCGAGATCCAGCGCTTTTTCAAGGAGACCCCGGGCAAGGAACTGACTGCACTGTTCCAGCAGACCTTCTACGATCCCGTTACGCGCAACGGGCTGGACCTGGAGCAGTTGCGGCAGGGCAGCTTTTTTACCCGCGAGGGCAAACGCAAGGTCAATGGCGGCGGCAACAGCTACGGGACCGCGCGGGAGCTGATGAAATATACCCTGCGCATGGAGCAGGGACGGCTGGTGGACGAGTTCTCAAGCCGGCAGATCAAGCGCCTGTTGTATATTACGGAACGGCGTATCCGTTACGCATCGTCTCCCGCGCTTGCCGACTCCGCGGTCTATTTCAAATCCGGCTCACTGTACAGCTGCAAGGAAGAGGAGGGCTTCAAGTGTGGCGCGTACATGGGTAATGTCAGGAACTATATGAACTCGGTTGCGATCGTCGAGACACCGGCAGGCGAGAACCGGTTGTTCTATATTTCGACCCTGGTCTCGAATGTGCTGCGCCAGAACTCGGCCGTCGATCACCAGACCATGGGCACGCGGATACACCGCCTGATAGAAAAGGCCCATCCGGAACCCGTGGTGGAACCCGTGCCGGAACCGGCGGCAGCAGAGGTGGTGCAACCAGCACCATAGGGGGCTGGCGAGAGGGAGTTTATTTGACTGTCAAGATGCGCACCCTGCTACTGACTCTGCTGTTTGTTACCATGCTGCCCGCCTCAGCAGAAAACATGGGCGGTTACCCATTGCTCTGGGACCGGCATGATCCCGTCCTGCAGCAGCAGCTGGAAAAAATCATGGGAACGCTGGGTTACGACAGGGCGATAAAAGATAAAAAGCTGGCCGTTGTGCTGGTTGATATTACCCGTTTGAAGAAACCACGGGTGGCCGCGGTGAATGGCAATACCATGATTTACGCCGCCAGTGTTCCCAAGATCGCCATCCTGCTGGGTGCCTTCGTAGAGATCAGGGAAGGAAACATGACCCTGGACGATGACACACGTCAGTCCCTGACCAATATGATTCGCTACTCGTCCAACGAGGAAGCCACCCGCATGCTGAATCGTGTTGGCAAGGAGCGCCTGCTTGAGATTCTGCAATCAGCGGAATTTGACCTGTACGACCCGGAGGTAGGTGGCGGGCTCTGGGTCGGCAAGGAATATGGCAAGTCACCGGCCTACCAGCGCGATCCCCTGCATAACTTCTCACACGGGGCCACGGCCATGCAGGTGGCGCGGTTTTACTACCTGCTCGAAACCGGCCAGGTGGTTGGCAAGAAGCTCGGTGCCGAGATGAAGGCCATGCTGGGTGATCCGGGTATCAAGCATAAATTCGTCAAGGGGTTGGAAAACTATCCCGATGTCAAAATCTACCGCAAGTCCGGCTCGTGGCGACAGTGGCATGGCGACAGCGCTATCGTGGAGGCCGGGGGTAAAAAATACATTGTTGTCGCCCTGGCGGAAGATGCCAATGGCGGCGCGTGGCTGAGCCGCATGATCAAGCCGATTCATGAGTTGATGGTTCCCGAGCTGCCCGCCTATTACGACCATTGATGGCCATGTTGAATAACCGTTGCCGCATACACCTGACTCAAACGTTAACAATGACGTTCCTCAATAGCCTGTTGTTGGCTGCAACGCTAACTATGCTGTTGAGCGGCTGTAGTAGCCAGCAAGCCAGGGTCGATACTCACGAGACCCTGAATGCCGCCTTGTGGACACAGACCTCGGCGGAGTATGCGGCAACCACACTGCAGGCCTACCAGCTTGCCGCTGCAAACCTGGACCAGGCGCTGGCAGACACGCAATGGACCGCGGCCCTCGAGCAGGGCAGCGATTTTACTGATCTGCCGCCCGCTATCATGCTGGACCTGGACCAGACAGTGCTGGATACCAGCCGTTACAATGCGCGCATCATCCTCGAGTACGGCAGCCATGGGCGGGATCACTTTGCCGAGTGGTGCCGGCAATCGACAGCGCCGGCCATCCCGGGTGTGAAGGCCTTTGTTGACCATGCAACCGCTCGCGGTGTCACGGTTATCTATAACAGCGCGCGTGGCGAGGCACTGCGTGACTGCACCGCAAGGAACCTGCGGGCGCTCGGGTTGCCGCTTCCGGGACAGGAACGGCTGTTACTGAATGACGGCACTCCCTTGACCAGCAAGACACAGCAGCGTGCCAGGACTGCTGCGCAATACCGTGTGTTGCTGCTGGTAGGCGATAACCTGAATGACTTTGTCAGTGATTCGAAAACAGATCCCGACACGCGCCGGGCACTGGTCGATGAGCACGCAGACCGCTGGGGCAGGGAGTGGATTATTCTGCCAAATCCAATGTACGGCAATTGGGAGGCTTCGCTGTACGCGTATGACTACAGCCTGCCGCGGGATGAACGTCTGCACCGACTCTTACAGCAGTTGCAGCAGTAAGCAACACATCGCGATTGTGCCCAACCTGCGACTACGCCGATGCCGTTTCTGATGCGCGTCGGTGCTCCCTGACCAGCAACACACCCGCAACCAGCCAGCACAGTACCAGTATCACGTTAAAGACAAAGAATTGCTCGGTGGCCAGTGCCAGCAGGTGCACCCCGAGCAGTACCGTGATGGCCGCCAGACCATCGCCCAGCCGCACGTACAGGGTATCAATGGCGGGTTTGCCACGGAACTTCATTGCGGAGCTGACCGGCAGCCACAGCACATGGCGCGAGGTATTGTTCAATGAATAGTCGGTGGCGTTCTCGGCGATCTTCATCATCTTGACGACCGCCAGCACCGGCAACACGGCCATCACCGTGTATGACGTCAGGGCAATGACCGGCAGGATCAGCAGGATGGCGGCAAAGCCGCCGTATTTCAACAGCCGCGAAGCGACAAAGGCCTGCAACAGCAGTGCGACGCTATTCACCCAGAAATAAAAATTGCCGTAAAAGATCGTGGTGCCGTCGCGGACAAAGGTCAGCAGTTCGCGCTCATCCATGAATCCCTGTTCCCGGGCCTGTACGGCCAGTGTCTCCTGCACGACGCGAAACAACAGGTTCTCGCCGTTGGTGTTGACCCAGTTGGTGAGCAGGGTCACCACGGCGGCCAGCAGCAGGAACCTGCTGACCAGTACCAGTTTTGCACCACTCCAGATGCTGGCCTTTTCCGGTCGGGTAGCGCTGGCGGAATCCTGCCCGGCCGCTTCTTCAACAAGACTTGCACGCCGGCCTTCGCGTTGCTCGACAGCACGCACCAGCAGTATGGAAACAAGCAGCGGTGCAGTGGCCACCAGTAGCAGCGCCTCGGTCGGTACAGTCCCCGAAGCCACCAGCTTGTCCACCAACCATGACCCGGCAGCGGCGCCGGAGGTCGCGCCGACTGCTATGAACGGCAACATGCGCTTGCCGCGCTCGTCGGTATAGATGTCGGCGCAAAAGGTCCAGAACTGGGCGACCACGAAGACACCGAACATGCCGACCCAGAGGTAGTAAACGATACCCGTTAGTGGCAACTTGTCGAAAAAGAAATTCGGTTGCAGGAACCAGAAAATCACCATGTTGGAAATGCAGAACAGCGTGGCGCGGGTAAACAGCGTGACCCGGTCCCAGCGGTCAGCGAGACGTGCGTACCAGCCGACGATAAAGAGCAAAAGTATACTTTGGACAAAGCTGGAGTAGGCCTTCACCTCCATCTTCGTCAGCCCCTCGATATCCGAGATCGCAATCCATCCATCGCGCAGGGGTTTGATGAAATAGTAGGCCAGCAGGATCAGGAAGACATTGGCGAACATCATTAACGCGGTGCGACCCTCGCCGGGTTTTACCTCGGTGAACAGGCGCAAAAACCGTTCAGTTGTCGAGAGTTGAGTCATATCGTGACCGCCTGTGGCGGCACTATCGCCGGACAAGGAATGGGCGCTATTATAGGGTACAGTGCATAAAGATACTTGACTGCCATCCCGCTTGGGGAAACTCCGGGAGACACGGACTGCATCCGTAACCTCTATTGCCGGGGTGGGTGACCTGCCGGGCGTACACCACCCTGTCGGTGATACAACAGGTGCAGCGTTTGAAGGAAAATCCACGCTGGTGCAGGATTGAGTATCGGGGCATCATTGGCCGGGTAGCCGGGCGTTACCTGGCAGAGGGCAGTTGCGGGATGTTCAAGGAATAATTACCGGTGTAGAAACAGTAATGAATGCAGGCGCCATGACACTGCAGATCGATAACAGAGGAGAGAGACCATGTCACAAACACCTTGTCGTCCGCGAGCAGTCTGGCTGAGCGGCGTGATTGCATGCCTGCTGCTGTTGCAGACGCCATTGTCACAGGCACAGGAGGGCTATGGCAAAAGTACAGACCCTGTTGCTGCGGAAGCCCTCGGCAAACCGATCAGGACCAGTAATCCTGGCGAAATGGCCTATGTCATCAAACAGGTGTTGTCAGTTAACTACGCCAGGGAACACGACCTGCAGGCAACGGATGCTGAGATCAAGGACTTTGTCGCCATGAAAAAGGAACTGGATGCGCGTGCCCGCAAGGATGCGCAAGCCAGGCAGAGCGAGATAGAAAAATCGCTGCAGGCAGAGAACCTGCCGGATACGGATCGCGAGCAACTGGAAGGTGAGCTCAAGTTTCTGCAGCAGATGCAAGAGGCGGCCGGGGAAGCGGACAAGCAGGCCGATACGCAGGAACGAATGGCGGGGGAGACGCAGATGGCCAGGGCGATTATCGGACAGTGGAAGGTCAACAAGGCCCTCTACAAGCAGTACGGGGGGCGGGTGATCTACCAGCGTGGGGGTGCAGAGCCCCTGGACGCCTATGAGAAATTCTTCAAGGAAGCGCAAAAGGCCGGTGACGTGAAGTTCATCAACGAGGAATTCGAGACAGCCTTCTGGAACTACTATGCCACGGACAGCAGGCACAAATTCTACCCCGAGAATGAAAAGGATCAGGCCATCAACACGCCGTGGTGGTAGGCGAACCCGCAATCCATAAAACAGGACGCTGCGACGGGGGATTGGTGCATAGACAAAAAACGGCTGCACTGTTGCAGCCGTTTTTTAATGAGGCTTATGAAGAGCGCGCCCGGGCCATTGGGTCCGGCTCAGTCCCGCAAACGGTATTACCCGAAATCAAGCTCTATCTGCTCCACCACCGCGGCGCAGGCATCGGCACAGGCCTTGCACTCGATGTGCTTCTCGTGCTTGCGGCATTCCTTTTCACAGTCCATGCAGACCTGTTTGCAAACACCGGCATAGGCCCTGGAATAGTCTGAATTTGCTGCTAGCAGGTAGCTGTAGGCACCGCAAATAGCCTGCATTTCATGGACCTTGGCGGCGCAATCCGCCAGTTCCAGATCGCCTTCCTGGAAAGAGACCAGACAATGGGCAATACAGCGCTCGCCCTTGTCAGTGCACTGGTTGACTGCATTCAGCAGGTCAGGTTGTTGTGCGGTGTGCTTGCTGTGGTCATGCCCCGGCATGGCAGACACGGCACTGCCTGCATACGCGGCGGCTGCAGCAGCGCCCATGCCGATCAACAGGTCGCGGCGGCTTAGATGGGCGGGTTTCTTCCCGGTTGTGCCTGTATGGCTGGATTCAGGTTTGAGCATGGTGTCATTCTCCTTGTTGATGGTTGCAGTCAGCAGCGGCCAGTGACTTGTTATTCGAGGCGCTCGATGCCGAGGGCCTTGAGAATATATTTCTCATAGATGGGTTCCGAGGTGCCTTTTTTCATCTTGCGGATAAAATATTTTTCAAAGGCAATCTTGGCGTAATGCACCCACTTGCCTTTCTTCATCCAGGCCACGTTGCGTGGCGGTATTTGCGGTAATGCCACAAAGGCCGCGCCGGTATCACCCATGTCGGCGAGGCAGATAGCATTCCAGGTGCCCTTGTGAGACAGCTCCTTGCCATCGATGGCGTCACGAATATTGTGCACAATGGCCGTCACCATGGACTCGATCATGTAGCCGGTCTTTGGGGCACCGGTGGGTACGGGAGTAGCTTCAACCGGCGGGATCGCGATACAGACACCGGCCGAGTAGATATTCGAATACTTCGGACTGCGCTGGTAATCATCCACCAGCACGAAACCGCGGGGATTACACAACCCCTCGACAGCCGCCACGCATTCAACGCCCTTGAAGGCCGGCAGCATCATGGAATAGTTGAAGGGCAATTCATGGTTCCTGATGACCTCGCCATCATCGTTGTACTGCTCGACGTGCATCTTGCCGGCTTCCACCTTCGTCACCCTGGCGTTGGTAATGAAGTTGATATCGTGCTGCCGCAACTCGCTCTCGAGCATACCCCTGGAATCGCCGACACCGCCGAGACCGAGGTGCCCGATATAGGGTTCGCTGGTGACATAGGTCATGGGGACCTTGTTGCGCATGCGTCGCTTGCGCAGGTCGGCATCGAGAATGAAGGCATATTCATAGGCAGGTCCGAAGCAGCTGGCAAAAGGCATGGCACCGATAATGACCGGGCCGGGATTCTCCAGCAGTTTCACGTAGCCATCATGGGCCTTTTCGGCATGGTCGATGGTGCACACCGACACCGTATGCCCACCATCCGGTCCGGAGCCGGGGACCTCCTCAAACGCCAGCTTCGGTCCGGTGGTAATAACGAGGTAGTCATATTCCACGGTCTTGCCATCGGCCAGCTCAAGGCGGTTACCCTCGGCATCAATGCGCGAGACGCTGCCGGCAATAAAATCGATACCCTTGTTCTTCAGTGCGGGGCCCATCGGGAAGCTGATGTCGTTACGCTTGCGCCAGCCGACGCCCACCCACGGGTTTGAAGGTACAAACTGAAAATCCTCGGATGCATTGACAACAGTTACCTTGTGATCCTTGCCCAGTTCTGCCTTTAATTCATAAGCGGCGGGCATCCCGCCCGTGCCTGCACCCAATACGACGACATTAGCCATGACTTGCTCCTGTATTTTTATGGTTGGCCAACAGGGGGTCTGCAGCCGGTGAAAAATTAGTTCAAGACCATCATGATTACAATTCAACGAGGCCCGACTCACTGCCGCCCCCTGTTTATAGCCGTACAATTATACTACCTGTCAGCATCCGTTGCGCTCTAAAGCGGACTCCTGTTGACGTCTCCAGATACCTGACAGCAGCGCACCGGACAGGTTGTGCCAGATACTGAACAGGGCGCCGGGGAGGGCGGCAGTTGCCGAGAAATACTTCACTGCCAGCGCCACGGCCAGACCGGAGTTCTGCATGCCCACCTCGATTGCCAGTGTGCGGCATTCGCGTTCGTCCCGGCCCAGCCAGCGTGGCAGCCAGTAGCCACCCAGCAGCCCGATGGCGTTGTGCAGCACGACGACGACGGCAACGCCAGATGCAATATTCGCCAGGCTGTCATGATTCAGGGCGACGATAATCATGATGATCAATACAATCGACAAAACGGAGAGTAGCGGAAACACGGTGTGCAACGGTGACAATGACCGGTGAAAGAAGTGATTCGCCAAAACACCCAGCAGCACGGGCAGGAAGATGATCTTGAAGACGGTAACGAGGATGTCCAGCGCAGGAACCGGTACCGTCTCGCCGGCATAGAACAAGGTCAGCAGCGGTGTTGCCACGACCGCCAGCAGTGTTGACACCGTCGTCAGGGTGATCGACAGGGCGACATCACCCTTGGCCAGGTAACAGATGACATTCGAGGCAGTGCCCCCGGGGCTGCAGCCGACGAGGATCAGGCCCACCGCCAGTTGCGCGGGCAAGCCCGCTGCAGTAGCCAGTAGCCACGCCGCCAGCGGCATCAGCAGGAACTGCATCGCGACACCGAGAAGGACCGGAAACGGGCGGCGCAACACGTTCAGGAAATCGCTGGTTGTCAAGGTCATGCCCATGCCGAACATCACGATGCCCAGCAGGGGGATAATCGCTGCCTTCAGCGGGATGAATCCACTCGGTGCCCACCAGGCCAGAAAACTACCCAGCAGGGCCCAAAGGGGAAACAAGCTCGTAATGACTGTGCTACGCATTGTCCTGAAAGGTGCTTGAAGGTTGTTTCCGGTCGAAGCGTCCCTGGTGCTCGCGAGTGCATCATAGCTTATTCAGTAGTTATTGAGGAATATTCTGTAACTCACTATAAGTAATGCGATATAATGTTGTCATACTATGTATTGGGCTGGTCTCGGCTGCAACCTTCAGCCGGTAAGTCCTGGCTAAATGCCTGTCACTGCCACGAAAAGGCGGGATGCGGTTTGAATGGCCACGGGTTCTGGTTTACCCTTGCGCGCTCTGAAATTCCGGCGAACACAGTATTACCCGGAGAGGTGAGACTGCGAAGCAGTCGAATCACGAGCACGCCCGCGGGCTCCGTGTATGAAGGGAATACAGAAGTATATTAAGTTAGCTGAAGTAAGAAATCCGGAGAGGTGTCCGAGTGGTTGACTTGAGGCGTAGCCGAAAGAACGTCGGAGCGCAGCGACGGCGGCCCCGAAGGGGTGAGACTGCGAAGCAGTCGAATCACGAGCACGCCCGCGGGCTCCGTGTATGAAGGGAATACAGAAGTATATTAAGT
>JBATFE010000153.1:0-3893 GCA_049664445.1 Gammaproteobacteria bacterium | reverse complement strand
ACCTGCTGCTCAGCCGTGCAGTGCTGGGGTTGCAGCCGCTGACTGATGGGCAGGTCGCGCGGGTCGATGTGGCCCCCGTCGTGGCGGGGCAGCCGGAGCCGGACGGCGCGCTCACGGCCGGTGATCTCGTGGTGGTCATGCGGCTGGCGTTTGACCGTGCCGGTTTCTGAGCCGGGGTCGCCCCGGTTATACAAGCTACTCGTCCACTACCCTGCACTAGTCGCCCGGGAAGGGCAAGTTGTGGCCGTACTCGGAAGTTTAAGGCGCACCCTCTCCCGATATTTCGGATAGTTGACTGTTGTCACCCAGGTGTATGACCTATCTTTTACCAACACCGTATTTTTCCTTGACCCAACGTCGGGCTAGTATGGGCATGTATCTTCAAAAGTAATTAGTGACATGCGGCGGCCTAGCCTCTTCCCCCTTCTCTGGCCGCCGTTTTTTTTGAGGCACCCTCACCCGACTCCTCCCGGCTCGTGACTCGGTCAGTTCGCAGACAGGTGTCTACCTCGGGTGCAGGAACAATATCGCCGGGTGAGCCTGTGGTGTCTGTAGGACAATGCCGACGGGGCGGGTAGGATTAATCTGAATATTGCTCTCAGGTACTTGACCTACATCAAGTGCCATTCCCATTAAAGGTGTAGGCTTGTCGCCTAACTACTCCGTAAATTGGCCTCACGGCCATATATTACATGGCGGCCTTCGGGTCGCCTTTTTTATGTTCGGGAAGGGCATGTGGCCGTTTCAGGAAATACAATTGTCACGACAAGAGAGTCCCGGGATATGCGGGGAACGTCTTACTTGGCCCTCATTCAAGAAGTTCAGTTTAATCACGAACGTTTCAGCAATGGCCATCTTGGGAAACTATTATTCACTGATAGACAATGATTAGCTGGGGGCAACTCTGGGGGCAACTACGAAAGATTCATATTATTTTATTACAGTCACAGATGCTCTGTTTTCGGTAGTCGCCGCCTCCACCAAATCAAGGAGTCGCCTAGACCCATCCAGCCCACCTAAGGCCAAAGAAATACAGTGCCTTAGGTGTGGGCTTCCCTCCAAACCCAATTAGTCCTCGGTGGCCTGTTTTGGGCTGCTTGTGGTCACTCTATGGTCACTCTTCACCGATGAGCATCTGCGCATTCTTCATAATGAATATTTCGCCCCACTCATCGGAGAAGTCGAGGTCTTTGATATGAAAGACAGTGTACTTGAGAAAATCAAGTCTGTGACTTCTAGCAATCTACAGGCTACCAGAGCCTACGGGCATTGGTTACAAATACAACAAATTGGCTATGAGTCATGGAAAGACCTCATACCTAGAGCCACCTTCTATTGGTACAAGAAAATCCTTCTTGATGCCGGCCTTTCATATTCAGACTTCCAAGCATCAAATATTGTACCCATATGACGAAAGCCTATTATTCTTGGCGACCCTGTAACAAGCTGGGAGCAATTATGGACATTATCTAAGAACAACTCCTAAGGTCTTAAATCGGCACAATAAGCGACATACCTCAAATCCCTGTGTACTTCAGGGATGCAGCAATTCCGGTCATCCGTAACGCTGGAAATCACCGGTAGCACAAAACAGAGCGAAGCCGCACTTTTGCTGTCTGAGTGGACTTGCCATATTAGATGGTGCATCACCGCACAGGACAAACCTCTTTTCCGCTTTGTTCGGCTTGCACTCCATTAATTTCTGGGCTTAAGCGAAGCAAGTCTGTAGACATATTTATCTCCTAAATAAAACAGAGTAAAGCGTGGCTTTCTGTCCCCAGGTTGTCAGCCATTGTTGCCCCGCTTTCTTGCTGCAATGACAATGCCGAATAATCCTGACACCCTAGTGTATGCACAAGTTAAATAATAATTCCCCTTATAGAGCGTACCGTATAAATATTTTTACTTTTTCCCCTTCAGTGCTTTCTGGTTTGTCATCCCGTCAGTCAAGACATATAGTCGAGCAAGTGCTTTATGCTTTTTATGCAGACTGTTAAATTTTTTGTCGTCTTTCAGTCCGGCCTTTTTCATTACGGTTTGCCGTGCTTCGTCTTTTGTCTTCCCGTCTTTTATTCGTAATTCTTCAACCATAATAGCCAGGCACATTTCTTTATTTAGGTGTTGTGTTCTTTTTGCTGCGCCATTTTTCCCTTGTTTTTGCGTCAACTTTAATACCATTTTCGGGTCTTTCCCTTGAAGTATCCTGCTGAATGCATGAGTTAAAAACTTCATTGTTTCAGGTGGCGGTAGTTCGTCAATGCTCGCGGCACCGATAAAACTATGCAGGTGTTTTTCACCTTCCGACATTTCTGAGGTGTGCGGTACGTTGTCCACAATATTCATCTTGTCTTTCATTTTCTGTCCCCGTCCAGCAGCACCACGGCTGCCTGTTTATGTTCCTGCGCCAAATGCGCGTAGCGTTCTGTCACAGCTATGGTTGAATGACCTATCGCTTACATCCATTCGTTAGTGCCAACAAGCGAACCGATACAATCCTATCATCAAAGCAATCAGCTTTAACAATTCATATTATTAACATGGCTCTGCAACAGACTAATGAATATCTACCAGCTCACTCTCGGTCCCCTGACATGTCAATAGGCACCTTACAGACTAACCAGGGTACAGTTGAAGTGGTCTGATAGATCCGGACACCGGGTTAAGGCTGTAAAAGTCTAGCCTTTCAATAGATGATAGCTACCACAACCTGGATGTCGGGATTCAGCACAGAGTTGCCGTTCGCTAACCGTGAAAACTCAGCGAGCGCTTAACCGTTGAAGGAGTACTACCGGCCAACTCCTGCCCTTTACGGACGACAAGCAAACGGCAAGTAAGTCACTGAAAGCAGACTTTGATGTACAGGTAATTGTATTGTCTATTATGTGGAATAAAAGTAGAAACCGGCAGTAATCAGGGCCCGTTCAGCACCTGCTGCAGGATCAGCAGCACATCGGCAGTATCAATGACATCAGCTGAGGTGCCGATCGGCTGCAGGTCGCCGTGAGCGATATCCAATTCCGTCTGTGGTATCAGTCCGAGGGCCATGCAAAGGTCACGACCTGCGTGTCGTGGGTATAACCATCACCGCTGAATCCCCCGGCAGCGGCTAGGTTGGCTGGATTGGAGATATCAATAAAGTGCAGACCACCGTTGAATGTTTCAGAGCCGACTACATAGGCAAAACCGGTGGCCTCATTGATTGCAATATTGTGTCCCTTTGCAAATTCTCCATAGTGTACGGTTTCAGAAAAGGACACCGGCGGACTCACCACAGTGCGCAACTGCGTAAGGTCAAATACCTGCATACCGTGACCACCGTTGTTGTCCGATACGATATAGGCATGATCGGCATATACTTTGATATCACGCCAGGCAGTACTCCCGGTATTGGAGGGAAGAAATCCCAGGTAAACCGGGTTCACCGGGACGGTTATGTCAACAAACGCAGTACCATCACTGCGACCGACCAAGGCATACTCCTTGTTGTCCAGAGTGTCGGTCCAGCCCCAGATATCATTGCCCTTAACCTGACCGACAGCACCCATATCAGCGAGAGTAAGCTGAGACAGTAATTCGATGTTATGCGAGGGGAATGGGCCTCCGCTTGGCGCCCCTTGACCACCACCCGTCAGACGGCCCTTTCCGGTATGAAGTTGCTTTCGCCCGGGATGGGCAAGCTGCCGCTGGCTGTGATGCTGACCCTGCTCAGAAGCGTGGCCACCACCTGGCAGTGGCTCATCATGTGCCCAGACTGCGGGCGCAGCCAGGGACACGAATAAAAACAGGTTGATGTGGATGAAATGCTTCATGCAGGCCCTGCCTTTTTATACAAGTGCGGCGTTCGCCCACTCTGTGGCGGAGTTATGAGTTCAGCATAGCACAGGCAAAGCTAC
>JBATFE010000152.1:0-13201 GCA_049664445.1 Gammaproteobacteria bacterium | reverse complement strand
GTACCTGCGTCACGGCCTCTATCGACAACAGCGCGCGAACAGCAATGCGTTCGCGCATGCGATGCGTGGTTAACGGCCGGATCAGCTGCATGATCGCCGGCAGCAATTCCGCACGTGGAGTGCTCTGCAATAACAGGTGAACGGCGGCGACGATCGCGAGTAACGCCATTACCCGCAACAAGCCAAGATAAAGACCCTCGAGTGTCGGTGACAAGGCCGCGGCGCCCGGCCACAGACTGTCTCCCGGCGTCCACCATCCATACACAAGCAATATGGCCAGTAACAACCAGCGCAATCGTTTAACCATGAGTAAAAATGTCGCCGGTGAAGGCTTCCCGGCCAGAACATAGAACAACAACAAGAGCACTGCACCGCCTGCCAGAAGCTCAGGTCGTGCAGTTGCCATGGCTGCAGTAAACAACAGCAGCATGACAACGCGTATCAGCGGGTGCAGGTCAGGCAAGCTTTGATATCAATGCTTCGGCTTCATCCTTCTGCTGGTCGTTGCCCTCTTCCAGTACTTCTCCAAGGATGCTGCGTGCACCTTCCGGATCACCCATATCCAGGTAAGCACGGGCAAGATCGAGCTTCGTCGTTACTTCATCTGCCGTACTCAGCAGACCTTCCGATGCGTCTTCCTCATCAAAAGCATCTTCAGCCGCGGCAGTTTCAACCACCTCATCCAGTGTGTACTCGATACTTTCAGGCAGTTCTGATTCCGCCCCTGTGTCCATGCCATGGCCAGGATGCTGCTGATCCTCAGGACTTTCCATTTCGGGATGCTCAGTGTCGTGATCAGCATGGGCAGCATCAGTATGCATCGCTGCAGCACGATACAGCTCGTTACCCGGCGACATGGCATGCCCCATTGAAGCCACCTGCATCCAGACGGCATCTTCCTCTGTGACACCGTCGCGAAAATTACTGGCTTCACGGTCAAATGCCGCTACATTTCCGGCGGCATGGTAGACCTCAAGCAGTTTGAGGCGAATGGCGCTGTCCTGCGGTGAGTTGGCCAGTGCAGCCTGTAATACGTCTTCAGCCTGCTGGATCCTTCCGTAGGCAAGATACACATCAGCCTCGGTCAACGGGTCACTTTCATCATTGGCGGGTTCAGAAGCGGCCTCAGCCTGCTGTCCCGGTTGCGTTTCATTGACGTCAAAAACAGGGGGTGACCGACCTTGCCTGGAGCCGGTTGCCGCCTCGGCCATCTGCCCTTGCAGTGTCACCTCGTCATCAAAGATACCCGTGTGATTCCTTTTCCGTGTTGAGCTCCAGAGAAAGCCACCCAGCAACAACGCCACCAGCACACCGAGGCCGGCGAGCAGCGGGTTATCCATTAACTGGTTGACGATCCCTCCGGGTTCATCCGCCGGTTCATCCATGACAGGCGCTTCCTCGTCAACAAGCGCTGTTGCGGCCGTCTCGACCGGCAGGGTTTCCTGTGCCGCCTCTTCAGACGCCGCCTCCCCTGCTGCAACGGCCTCGTCGTCGATGCCTGCCGAGAGACGTTGTTGCATACTGGCCAGCTCTTCATCCTTGAGTACCAGCAGGCGCTTCATGGTTTCAATCTGATCTTCCAGTTCAGTTACCTGTGACTGGTATTCCGCTGACTGGGCCTTGCTGGTTTCCGCCTCTTCTGTTGCCAGTGCAAGTTGTTGATTCAGTCTCTCGGTGCCGGATTCGCTGCTTTCAGGGGTCGCCTCGACTGGGTCACCTGACGTGGCTGTTCCGTCGACCGCCTCGATATCCGGGGCCATTAGCTGCAAGCGGGATTTCGTGGTCACTACTGTCTCAGGCGCGACGTCGGTTTCTGCGACTACAGCGTTTTCCTGCACCGGCTCGGCGGGTTGGCTGCGCGCATTCCATTCATCATACTGGCGCCGGGTTTCTGCATACGCCTGCGAGGCGCTCATTGACAGTATTTCATTCCGTGACGGCACCTTCAGGGTTGCACCGGCGTTGAGGTTGTTGATATTGCCGTCTTCGAAGGCCTGTGGATTTTCCCGCTGTAGTGCCAGCATCATCTGGTGCATCGATATATCGGTACCCGGACGCAGCTTTTCCGCAATCGACCACAAGGTCTCATTGCGCCTGATTGGTCCATAGCTGTCAGCAGTTGCAGCCGTCGCGGGCGTTGCCGGGCGAACCGCTGCCGGTGCTGGCCGGCTGGCACGATATTGTTGTGGCTGAACAACTGCCGGGGAGGCAGCAGCACGGCTGACAGGGGTAGCCGGTCTGGCAGGTGTTGCCGGCATGGTGACGGGCGGATCAACCAGTACGGTATATTGACGGAACAGGTGCCCGTTTGGCCAAGTGAGTTCAAGCAGGAACTCCAGGAACGGCTCATGAATGGTGCCGCGACTGGTAATTCTTATCACGGCATTGCCACGTTTGTCTGTTTCTATGCTGAAGTCGAAGTCATTGAGGATTTTGGACCGCGACAAGCCGATGCGCTGGTGGTCTGCCTGAGAAGCCAGGGTGACTGTCACCATGGAAAGATCGGCGCCGGCTGCTGACGTCAATTCAATGGCGGCATTCATCGGCTGGTTGAGGGCCGATTGCATATCAATCTCACCGAGCCCCAGTGCATGGAGATTCGAGGAAGCAGTTATAAAAAACAGGGCTGCTGCAATAGCCGATTTCCTGTACATGCCTGGATCCCCTTATGTTGTCCTAGCCATTGATTACAAGTAGTAAATTACAATCCTTGTGCGAGAGTGCAGTACCGAAATTATCTTGCGGGCAGACTATATCTCAGAAATACTTTTCGACCAAAATTTCGGCAATTTGAATACTGTTGAGTGCGGCACCCTTGCGAACGTTATCGGCCACAACCCACAGATCTAAGCCCCGCGGGTGAGAAATATCTTCCCTGATTCGACCGACATACACCGGGTCGTGGTTGGCAGCTTCTGAAACAGCTGTCGGGTAACCACCATCCTTGCGTTCGTCCAGCACCACGACTCCGGGTGTCTTCTGCAGCAGGGCGGTAGCCGTTGCGACATCCAGTTTTTTTCGGGTCTCGATATGCACGGCCTCGGAGTGTCCGTAAAACACCGGCACGCGCACCGCTGTCGGGTTCACCTGAATCGACTCATCACCCATGATCTTGCGGGTTTCCCAGACCATCTTCATTTCTTCCTTGGTATAGCCGTTGTCCATGAAAACATCGATTTGCGGCAATACATTGAAGGCGATCTGTTTCGGGTAGACCGATGTCTTGGCGGTGCGACCATTCAGCAGTTCGGCGGTCTGCATGGCGAGTTCTTCTATGGCCTCTTTGCCGGTACCCGAGACCGCCTGATAGGTGCAAACGTTGATGCGTTCAATGCCGGCTTCATCATGTAACGGTTTCAGCGCAACCAGCATCTGGATGGTTGAGCAATTCGGGTTGGCAATGATGTTGTGACGCGTGTAGTCGGCAATGGCATGCGGATTGACCTCGGGTACTACCAGCGGGATCTCGTCGTCATAACGAAACCGGGAGGTGTTGTCGATGACGACGCAACCGGCGGCCGCGGCAATGGGCGCATATTTTTCGGAAATGCCGGCGCCGGCAGAGAACAGGCCGATTTGTACCCTGGAAAAATCAAAGCTGTCGAGGTCCTCAACAGTGAGGTATTTGTTACCGAAAGCGACTTTTTTACCGGCCGAGCGGCTACTGGCAAGCGGATAGACATGATTCACGGGGAATTGTCGTTCAGCCAGGATTTCCAGCATGACCTCGCCCACCGCACCGGTGGCGCCCACGACGGCTACATCATAGAGAGTTGACATCGGTTAATTACCACTCATTAAAGACAGCATTCATAAAAACAGTATCTAGCCGGACTGCAGGGCAGCAACCACCGCGTCACCCATGGCGCGTGTGCCCACGGTCTGTGTGCCCGCGGAGGCAATGTCGGCCGTCCTTAAACCCGTATCGAGCACGCTGCCGACAGCGCGATCGATGCGGTCCGCGAGCGCTGCTTCGTTGAGGCTGTAGCGCAACATCATCGACACGGACAGTATCGTCGCCAGCGGGTTGGCAATGCCCTGCCCGGCGATGTCCGGTGCCGAGCCGTGGATGGGTTCGTACATCCCCTTGCCCTGACTGTCCAGTGATGCGGAAGGCAGCATGCCGATGGAACCGGTAAGCATCGCGGCCGCATCCGAGAGAATGTCGCCGAACATATTACCCGTGACCATGACATCGAACTGCTTCGGTTCGCGTACCAGTTGCATGGCGGCATTGTCGACGTACATATGACTCAGCGCGACATCTGTGTACTCATCTGCAAGTCCGGTCATGACCTCGCGCCACAGTTCTGATACCTCCAGCACGTTGGCCTTGTCAACCGAGCACAGTCGCCGGGAACGCTTGCGCGCGATTTCGAATGCAGAACGGCCGATGCGCTCGATCTCCGCTTCGGAGTAGACCAGTGTATTGAAACCCTGCCGCTGGCCGTCATCGAGTGTGCGAATGCCGCGCGGCTGACCGAAGTAAATGCCCCCGGTCAATTCACGCACGATCATGATATCGAGTCCGCTTACGACCTCCGGTTTCAGGGTCGAGGCGGATACCAGTTGAGGATACAGGATCGCGGGACGTAAATTAGAAAACAGTGCCAGTTCGCAACGCAAACCCAGCAAGCCCTGTTCAGGGCGCAATGCACGTTCCAGTGTTTCCCATTGCGGGCCGCCAACCGAACCCAGCAGCACGGCATCGGCTTCACGGGCCACCTTCAGTGTTGATTCAGGCAGCGGGTGTCCATGTGCATCATAGGCGGTACCCCCGACATCGGCCTGTTCGATCTCAATGGAAAGGCCATGTTCGGATTGCAGTACCTCCAGTACCCGCTGTGCCTCGGCGATGATTTCAGGCCCGATCCCATCGCCTGGCAATATGGCAATTTTATGATTCATATTATTTAGATATATAAACTAGTTAACCCAGATTATCGAAAAACCACGGCGCTGCCAGTCGGCGCTTTTCCTCGAAAGTGCGGATCTCGGCAGCGTGCTCCAGCGTCAGGCCGATGTCATCCAGGCCACGGATATGACACTCCTTGTGGAAAGGATCGATCTCAAAGTGGATGCTGTGCCGATTAGGCAGGGTGATGTGTTGTGCCGGCAGATCGACCAATATGCGATACCCGGGATTCTGCAGTACCGCGGTGAATAGCCGGTCAACGACGTCTTCATCGAGCACGATGGCCAGCAACCCGTTCTTCAGGGCGTTGTTAAAAAAGATATCGGCGAAGCTGGGGGCGATGACGACGCGAAATCCATGATCCATCAGTGCCCACACGGCGTGCTCACGCGACGAGCCGCAGCCGAAATTGCGGCGGCCCAGCAGGATGGTGGCCTGCTGGTAACGTGGATGATTGAGGATAAAGTCCATATTCTTTTCACGTCTGCCGGGATCCATGCCGGGTTCGCCGTGGTCATGGTAGCGCCATTCATCAAACAGGTTGTGACCAAAGCCGCTGCGCTTGATCGATTTCAGGAACTGTTTGGGAATAATGGCATCGGTATCGACATTGTGTCGGTCCAGCGGCATCACCACGCCATGATGTTTGGCAAACTTTTTCATTCACGTGATCCCTTCATCAGTCCTGTTGCTGGCGTATATCGGTGAAATGCCCGTTGACAGCGGCAGCGGCCGCCATTGCCGGGCTCACCAGGTGTGTGCGGCCGCCCTGCCCCTGGCGCCCTTCAAAGTTACGGTTGGATGTCGATGCACAGCGATCACCGGGCGCAAGGCGGTCGGCATTCATTGCCAGGCACATGGAACAGCCGGGTTCGCGCCACTCAAAGCCGGCGGCTGTGAACAGCTTGTCGAGGCCTTCTGCTTCGGCCTGACGCTTCACCAGACCCGAGCCGGGCACCACCAGCGCCTGTTTGATGCCCGGGGCAACCTTGCGACCGCGAATGGCAGCCGCGGCGGCACGCAGGTCTTCAATACGCGCATTGGTGCAGGAACCAATGAATACATGGTCAGGACGTATGTCGGTGATGGCAGTACCGGGTTTCAGATCCATGTAGGCAAGCGCATTGCGCATGCCTTCTCGCTTGACGCTGTCCGGTTCATCATCCGGGTCCGGGACCACGTCATCAATCGCGCTCACCATTTCCGGCGATGTTCCCCAGGTGACCTGCGGCAGTATCAGACCTGCATCCAGTGCGACGCTGCGATCGAAGTGGGCATCCGCGTCGCTGTGCAGGTCTCTCCAGCTTTCGATGGCGCGCTGCAGCCGTTCACCCTTCGGTGCATAGGGTCGGCCACCGATGTAATTGATGGTCGTGTCATCGACCGCCACCATGCCCGCCCGGGCACCCGCCTCGATGGCCATGTTGCAGACCGTCATGCGGCCCTCCATGCTCATCGCCCGCAGGGTCGTACCGGTAAATTCTATGGCAGACCCGGTGCCACCCGCGGTACCGATCTTGCCGATGATGGCGAGCACAACGTCTTTTGCAGAAACGCCCGCTGCCAGTTGTCCGTCGACACGTATCTCCAGGTTCTTTGATTTCTTCAGTATCAGGCATTGCGTTGCCAGTACGTGTTCGACATCCGAGGTGCCGATGCCAAACGCCAGCGCGCCGAACGCGCCGTGCGTGGAGGTGTGTGAATCCCCGCACACGACCGTCATGCCGGGCAGCGTGGCCCCCTGCTCCGGGCCGATGACATGCACGATTCCCTGGCGCGGGTCATTCATGAGAAATTCCGTAATACCCAGTTCGGCACAATTCTGGTCCAGAGTTTCAATCTGCAGTCGCGAGATCGGGTCAGCGATACCCAGCGAACGGTCAGTGGTTGGCACGTTATGGTCCGGGACCGCCAGGATGGAGTCGGTACGCCAGGGCTTGCGACCGGCGAGGCGCAGACCCTCAAAGGCCTGCGGTGAGGTCACCTCGTGGATCAGGTGACGATCAATATAGATCAGTGCGGTGCCCGCCTCGTCCTGCCGAACCAGGTGTGAATCCCAGAGTTTGTCGTAGAGTGTCTTGCTGGACATCAAATATCGCCCGATTGCCAGTGAGGCCTGCTAAACCGCCAAGTATATAGTAACCGGATAATGAAGCCATCCATTCCTTTCAACTCCCGGGGATATTCCTCAGTGTGAACAGCACGACCAGCAGTGCACACAGACTGGTCAATGCCGCAATCAGATACATGGCCTGCGGTCCCAACTCCGTCCACAAATAGCCACTGACGAGGATCCCCACGGCACCACCGGCGCCAAAGCTTATGCTGCTGTAGAGGGCCTGCCCGCGTCCCTGGTGCGCGCCAACAAACAGCGAATGAATCAGCGAGATCATGACGGCGTGATAGAGGCCGAAACTGGCGGCATGCAGGGTCTGGCTGAAAACAATGACCGCCAGCCTGTCGGCATACAACGCCGTCAACAGCCAGCGCAGGGTCGTCAGTGCCACGGCGGTGATCAGCAGTGTGCGGGCACCAAAACGCGGTAACAATAGCGGTGCCAGCAGGAATATACCGATTTCCGCCAATACACCCAGCGCCCACAGCTGCCCGATGACCGCTGTCGGGTAGCCGTAGTGCTGCATGTAGATGCTGAAGAATGCGTAATAGGGCCCATGGCTGGCCTGCGCAAGAAAACACACCGCCAGCAGCGACAGCACCACCGGTTGGCTCAATACCTTGCGTAGCGGTTCCTGGTCGAGAGGCAGATGCCCGGCAGCCGACTCCGGCACGGTTAAACTGCTCAACCAGATCAGTACAAACAGCCCCATAAGGACCGGTGGCAACGCGCCGGTACCTGATGTTCCCAGCAGTGTTCCCAGTGCGGCGACAGCGATGATGAAACCGATCGATCCCCACAAACGGATGCCACTGTAGCGATGCAGGTCGTCACCGAGATGGTTCATGGTGGTAGCCTCAAACTGCGGTAGCGCGGCATTCCAGAAAAAGCTGAAGACGGCCATTACCAGTGCCAGCCACCAGAAACCGTCCGCTATAAACACACCGGCAAAGGAAATCGCGGCCAGCAGTGAACCCATGCGCACAATCGACATGCGGTGCCCGGTGTGATCGGCAATCCAGCCCCAGATGTTCGGTGCCACGATCTTGGTGGCCATGAGTATCGCGACCAGTTGCCCGATCTCGGTGACGCTGAAATCGAGTGATTCCAGGTACAGGCTCCAGTACGGCAAGAGGGCGCCCAGCGAGGCAAAATAAAACAGATAGAAACCGGACAGCCGCCAGTAAATCATGTCACGCTACCACCGTGCACGTCGTGTCAGAACAGCTGTAGTCAGTCCGCTGGCGCGGCGGGGATCGTCGGTGTTGCAGAGTTTACATCCATATTCTGTGCGCGATGGCGCAACAGGTGATCCATCAGCACGATAGCGAGCATGGCTTCTGCGATGGGTGTGGCGCGGATGCCGACGCAGGGATCATGCCGTCCGGTAGTGACCACTTCCACCGGGTTGCCTTCGATGTCGATCGTTTGCCCGGGGATGCGGATACTCGAAGTGGGCTTCAGCGCAATGCTGGCGAGTATATCCTGACCGCTGGAAATACCACCAAGCGTGCCACCGGCGTGGTTGCTGAGAAACCCTGCCGGCGTGATTTCATCGCGGTGCTCGGTACCCTTCTGTGCAACACATTCGAAACCGGCACCGATCTCGACGCCCTTGACGGCATTGATGCTCATGAGCGCGTGCGCAATGTCGGCATCCAGGCGGTCGAATATCGGCTCGCCCAGTCCGGGTGGCACGCCGGTTGCGACCACGTTGATACGTGCGCCCACCGAGTTACCTTCCTTGCGCAAGGCATCCATGTAGGTTTCCAGTTCAGCTACCCGTGACGGGTCCGGGGAAAAAAAGGGGTTCTGGTCAACGGCAGACCAGTCTTTCAGCGCCAGCTTGATGGGGCCGAGTTGCGCCAGGTAACCACGGATCCCGATGCCATGGCGCAGTCGCAGGTATTTTCTGGCAATGGCGCCCGCAGCGACCCGCATGGCGGTCTCGCGTGCCGAGGAGCGGCCGCCGCCGCGGTAGTCGCGGATGCCGTACTTTTGCTGGTAGGTGTAGTCCGCATGTCCGGGTCGGAAGCGGTCCTTGATTTTTGTGTAATCCCTGGAGCGCTGATCGGTGTTATGGATGATCAGGCCGATCGGTGCACCGGTGGTTGTGCCTTCAAACACGCCTGACAGGATCTGCACCTCATCTGCTTCGCGCCGCTGGGTGGTATGTCGTGATTTTCCGGGTTTACGCCGGTCAAGTTCGCCTTGCAGGTCAGTTTCCGACAATTCCAGCCCCGGCGGACAGCCATCGACGATACAACCCAGTGCCGGGCCGTGACTCTCGCCAAAGCCGGTCACGGTGAATAATTTTCCAAAGCTGTTTCCTGACATGGGTCTATTGTAAACGACTCGCGGGCGCAGCGTCGCCCCTAAATTAAAGATCAGATAGTCGTAACCGATACGTTTTCAGTACCCATCTAATGAGCATTTTCCAGGGAGAGCATCGTGGCACAATCACAGACACAGAGGACCCCGCTGGCAGGTAATTATCTCGGTCAGCCCATCTACCAGACCATCGAGTCAAGCAGCGGTACGTACATATTCGACCGCATCGCAGAGAATATCGACGGGGAGTTTCCGCTGGATCAGCTGGGCAAGGATGAATTGCTTATTCGTCCGGGATTGATCTACCGTCCAAAACCCTGATGCCTGGACGCTAACAGCTACAATACTCAGCTTTCATCGATATCCAGACCCTGCCGATGGGTCGTGTTGATATCGTAAAACAGCCGTATACAGGGCAGGTCGCTGTCATTATGCACCTTCACTATACGCATGAAGGGCAAATCATTGCGGCCAAACTGGTAGCTGCCATCTGCCATGGATGCACGCAGGTTGCGCATTTCTTTCAGCAGTGTCTCTACATAATCGGTATTGCTTTCCACGGCATCAAAATCAAAGCGGCTGGCATCCAGGATATCCTGTAACTCGCCTATCACCTGCTCAACCAGGCCGGCATATTCATCCGCAGTCTTGGCACGTCCACTCATTACTGATCACCCCGGCTGTTATCCAGCGTTGCTCGTTGTAAAACCACCTCGTCAAATCGTGGCTGGAAATGTTCAAGTTGCCCTGCCTCCAGCATAAAAACCCCGCTACCGCCGTACTCGAACTCCAGCCACACGAAGGGCACCTCCGGAAACTGCGCAACCAGTATCTCTTGAGTATGCCCGACCTCGACGATCAGGATACCTTTTTCATCAAGATGGCGGGCAGCGTGCTTTAATATGAGTACGACAACATCCAGACCGTCTGATCCCGCGAGCAGGCCCATTGACGGCTCGTGCCCGAACTCCGGCGCCAGTTGCTGCATTTCCCCCGCGGGCACGTAGGGTGGATTGGCAACGATAATGTCATATACCCGACCATGCAATGCTGAAAAAATATCCGACTGCAGCGCGTGAACGCGATCATTCAAATGGTGGCGCCTGATATTTTCCCGTGCGACATCCAGGGCATCGCTGGACAGGTCGGACAGGTCCACCGTTGCATCCGGGAACGCATGCGCGCAGGCAATACCGATGCAGCCACTGCCGGTGCACATATCCAGGATTTTGCTTACCTGCCCGGGTTTTATCCAGGGCATAAATCGCGCATCTATCAATTCGGCGATGGGCGAACGCGGCACCAGGACACGCTCATCAACATAAAATGGCAGGTTGGCAAACCAGGCTTCGTGCAACAGGTAGGCAGCCGGCTCGCGGCTGCTCACACGCTGTTCCAGCAATTGCACCACGCGCAGCCGGTCGGCCCCGGTTATCTCCTCATCGAGCACGGCATCCGGCTGATCGTAGCCGATCTGCAGGGCGTGCATGACCAGGCAGGCCGCTTCATCAAGGGCATTGTCGGTACCATGGGCGAACACAAGGCCGGCCTTGTGAAACCGGTCGGCACCCCAGTGGATTAATGCACGTGGCGTATTTTTCGCTGTCATGGTCGAGAGTTGGATATTACCGATTCTGAAGTAGTGTATCGTAGCCGGGTCTATGGAATAATCGCAGCCCATGCCAACTCTCCGAAACTCTTCCACATCGAGGCTTGTCCTCAAGGCTGTCATTATAGCCGTTCTTGCCACGGCCGCCGGCATCTGGTCCGCACGACTGGTGCTGCACAGGCAGGTGGTCGAGGATGAGCTTTCGGCGACACGCTTTCCGGTGGCAAGAGACGTGCAGCCGTTTGCGCTGGTCGATCACAACAATGCAGTGTTTGACAATGCGGCGCTGCAACAGCGCTGGTCATTCCTGTTCTTTGGCTACACCTATTGCCCGGATGTCTGCCCCACGACCCTGTCCGTCCTCAACAGCATTGCACAACGGTTGCAGGATATCGATGAAGACATCCGCTTCGTCATGGTCACCGTCGATCCGGAACGTGATACCCCGGAGCGGCTGGCCGAGTATGTGACCTATTTCAATGGTGATTTTATCGGCGTGACCGGCAGTGATGAGGCGCTGCAACAATTGACCAGGCAGCTGGGCATACTCTACAACCGGGTAGAACCGGAAGCTGGCAGTGATAACTACCTGATAGATCATACCGCCGCTGTTTTCCTGTTTGATCCCGACGGTCACTACCATGCGGTGTTTACACCGCCCCTGTCTGCCGAAAAGATTGCCGGTGATTTCAGAAAGATGTTGCAGGCCACACAATGAAACCAGTCCACATGCAGCCAGCCGCGGCCCTGTTCCTGATATTGCTGACTTTCCTTGCTACAGCCATGGCAGGACCTGCAGTGCTTGTCGAAGGACAGTGGATTCGTGAGGCACCACCGACATCGACGGTACTTGCAGCCTATATGGTACTGAGAAATACCGGTGATACAGCCCGCACCATCACCCGCATCGACAGTCCGGATTTCGGGAGTAGCCAGATCCACCGCACCGTTGTGGAAGATGGCGTTGCGAAGATGCTGGCGGTCGAAAATCTGCAACTGCCGGCCCGCGGCAGCGAAACCTTCGAACCGGGTGGCTTGCACCTGATGCTGTTTGATCCACAGCGCCCCTTGCGGGATGGCGACAGCGTCATACTGGTAATACATGATGACACTGGAGACAGCGTAACTGTACAGGCACCGGTGCTTCGCAAAACCGGTGAAACTGACCACGCCCACCATCACCATTAGTCTGTACGTCGTATGTCCACACGCCCTGCCAGTCTGCTGGATCAGCTGAAGTCCTGGCCGCTGGCCCTGTTGCCCCATCAGCTGCTGTCCCGGCTGGTGAGACGCGTGACCCGCTGGCAGATGCGCGGCTTCAAAAACCTGCTGATCAAGTTGTTTATCAAACACTTCAGGGTCAACATGGACGACGCCGAGGCATGGGGGGCAGAAGGCTATAGCGATTTCAACCACTTCTTTACCCGTGCACTGAAAGCGGATGCACGCCGTTTTCCGGATGATCCGCGCTCAATCGTCAGTCCGGTAGATGGCCATGTCAGCCAGGCCGGTGATATCACTGCCGGGCGCCTGCTACAGGCAAAGGGCCGCGACTATTCGCTGGCGGCCTTGCTGGGTGGTGATGCTGAACAGGTGGGCCTGTTCAGAAACGGCACGTTTGCCACGCTCTATCTGTCACCGCGTGACTACCATCGGATTCACATGCCCTGCCCGGGCAAATTACTTGAAACGACCTATATTCCGGGCCGCCTCTTCAGTGTGGCGCCACACACGACCCGTGCCATACCGGGCCTGTTTGCACGCAATGAACGTCTGGTTTGCCTGTTTGAAACACCGGCGGGTCCCATGGCCCTGATTATGGTGGGCGCCATTTTTGTGTCCTGCATGGAAACCGTCTGGTCAGGTGTCGTCAATCCGCGGATGGCCATGTCACTGCAGAAAACAGTCCTCGATCAATCAGGCAGCCAGGCCGTTCAACTACAGCGTGGCGAGGAAATGGGACGATTCAACATGGGCTCGACCGTGATCCTCCTGTACGGGCCCGACATGATTGTCTGGGACGATAGTCTGCAGGCCGGACAGCCAGTCCAGCTGGGGCAAATAATCGCTCGCCCCGCTATCGCTTCAAAGTGATAACAACGGCTGCTGAACCAGATCAGGCAAAGTGCCCGTTTTATTAAATAGCCACGGAATCCACGGAAGCACACGTAGTATTATTTATAAGACATTTATTTTTCCGTGTTCTTCCGTGGATTCCGTGGCCATAATA
>JBATFE010000151.1:0-1927 GCA_049664445.1 Gammaproteobacteria bacterium | reverse complement strand
AACAGCCGCGGTATCAGGTAGTAAAGGCTGCCCATCGAAATCAGTGCCACCCAACCCAGAGCGCCCGAATGGACGTGACCGATGGTCCAGTCGGTGTAGTGGGACAGCGCATTGACTGTCTTGATGGACATCATCGGACCTTCGAAGGTCGACATGCCGTAGAAGGAGATGGAAACAATCAGCAGGCGCAGCACGGGGTCGGTACGCAGCTTCTCCCAGGCCCCGGACAGCGTCATGATGCCGTTGATCATACCGCCCCAGGACGGTGCCAGCAGGATCAGCGACATGACCATACCCAGTGACTGGGCCCAGTCGGGCAACGCCGTGTAGTGCAGATGATGCGGTCCGGCCCAGATGTAGGTAAAGATCAGTGCCCAGAAATGCACCACCGAGAGGCGGTAGGAGTAGACCGGGCGGTTTGCCTGTTTCGGCACGAAGTAGTACATCATGCCCAGGAAACCCGCCGTCAGAAAGAAGCCCACCGCGTTGTGTCCATACCACCACTGCACCATGGCATCCTGCACACCGGCATAAGCCGAGTAGGAGTGAAACAGGCTCGTGGGTATGGCCGCACTGTTAAAGATATGCAGCACGGCGACGGTGATGATAAAGGCGCCAAAGAACCAGTTGGCCACGTAGATGTGCTGCACGCGGCGTTTCATGATGGTGCCGAAGAACACGATGGCATAGGTCACCCAGACCAGTGCAATCAGGATATCGATCGGCCAGACCAGCTCGGCATACTCCTTGCCCTGGGTAATGCCTAGCGGCAGGGAGACCGCCGCCAGCACAATGATCAGCTGCCAGCCCCAGAAGGTAAACGCGGCCAGCTTGTCACTCAGCAAGCGCACGTGGCAGGTGCGCTGCACCACGTAGTAGGACGTCGCAAACAGCGCCGAGCCGCCAAAGGCGAAGATCACGGCATTGGTGTGCAATGGCCGCAAGCGGCCAAAGGTCAGCCAGGGGATATCAAAGTTCAGTACCGGCCATGCCAGCTGGGCCGCGATGATAACGCCAACCAGCATGCCGACGATGCCCCAGACTATGGTCATAATCGAAAACTGCCTGACCACCGTGTAGTTGTAGGTAGACTGATCTGCCATGCCGCACTCCCTTTTTTGTTACATCTAACAGTGAGTTGTACTGATAAAACAGCGGGTTACACCGCTACACAATAATAATAAATTAAGAAAATTCTAACATTCTCTCATACTTCAACGCTAGCGCGTGAACTGGGGTTCCAGCCCCATACCCCAGAGAATCGCGGTTGTCGCCAGCAGCGCAACGAAGGCCACCAGACCGACTGCCAGCACGGCACTGGAGAACAGAAAACCACGGTCCTCGGAAATCCCCATCATGACGGGCACACCGGTATAGAGCAGGTAAACCGTGTAGGCCAGTGCCGGAATTCCAACCACCATGTTGATCCACAATACCGGGTAGAGCTCCATCAGGCCGATGAGAAACAACGGCGTGGCCGTGTAGGCCGCCAGTACCACGCACTGCGACAACTGCACATCCGCGCCGTAGGTGTTACCCATCCAGTGAATCATCCAGCCGATAGAGAAAACGCCCACCAGCATGGCAAGGTAGTAAAGCACTGCAATCAGCCCTGCGCTGGCGAGGGTCAGCTTGATGGGATCACCGGCACCGATCTGCCAACCGAACTGGGTGGTACCTATAAATCCGGAAATGGCCGGGATGGCCGCAAGGATCATGACGTGTACTGCATAGCACTTGCCTATGGTGCATTCATCATCGCGAATGGCTTCCCATTCGCGCTTTGGATTGGTAAACAAGCCCCAGACGTGTTGTAGCACCATTGCTGTTCTCCCTTTATTTTCTTGCTGATGGTTGGTGAGCCGCCAGTCTCTTTGTATAGAGGCTGGCGGGTCAACACCCTAGCTCATACTCGTGGTCTAAAATG
>JBATFE010000150.1:0-12484 GCA_049664445.1 Gammaproteobacteria bacterium | reverse complement strand
CGCAGGTGCGCGTCCAGCTGGCCACACAATGCCGCCAGCCGCCTGTTATCGGCAGGTTCCAGCGCAACATCGACAGAGAGCGTGTCAGCGTTCAAAATGATTCAGGATGCCTTCATTTGCACTGTTGGTACTGCATCCTCGGCTGACAGCAGTTTGCCGCGCAATGAATTCGGCAGTGCCTCGGTTATGCGCACTGCCACAAAGCGGCCGATCAACGCAGGATCTGCATCGAACTTCACGACTCGGTTATTCGCCGTGCGGCCGCTGAGCTGATCAGCACGCTTGCGTGATACCTTTTCAACCAGCACGCGCTCGACATTGCCCACCATCGATGCGCTGATTGCGGCGGCCATTTCATTGATGCGCTGCTGCAAGCGCGACAGCCGTGCCTTCTTGGTCGCGTGCTGTACATCATCCGGCAGCTCGGCAGCCGGTGTACCGGGGCGCTGGCTGTAGATAAAGCTGAACGACTGGTCAAAACCAATATCTTCAATCAGTGCCATGGTGTGCTCGAAGTCAGCATCGCTTTCCCCGGGAAAACCGATAATAAAATCTGAAGACAGGCTGATATCGGGTCGCACTTGCCGCAGGCGCCGGATAATGGATTTGTATTCCAGCGCCGTGTGATTACGTTTCATCAGGGCCAGAACCCGGTCCGAACCGGACTGTACCGGCAGGTGCAGGTGGCTGACCAGTGCCGGGACTTCCGCATAGGCCTGTATCAGGCTGTCGCTCATCTCCAGCGGGTGCGAGGTGGTATAGCGTATGCGACCGATACCCTCGATCGCGGCAATATAGTTGATCAACAGCGCCAGGTCGGCAACATCGCCGTCATCCATCAGGCCGCGGTAGGCATTGACATTCTGCCCCAGCAGGTTGACCTCGCGCACACCCTGGCCGGCGAGTGCGGCCACCTCGGCCAGGATGTCGTCAAAGGGCCGACTGACTTCCTCGCCACGTGTGTAGGGTACCACGCAAAAACTGCAATACTTGCTGCAGCCTTCCATGATGGAGACAAACGCGGTCGGGCCGCCGGCACGCGGTGGCGGCAGGCAATCAAACTTTTCGATCTCGGGGAAACTGATGTCGATCACCGGCTGATGCGCACGGCGCGCCATATTCAGCATGTCCGGCAAACGGTGCAGGGTCTGTGGCCCGAACACGATATCGACATAGGGCGCGCGGGCGCGAATGGCCTCCCCTTCCTGGCTGGCGACGCAGCCACCGACACCGATGACCAGCTGCGGACGCTGGTCCTTCAGTTCCTTCCAGCGGCCCAGTTCGGAGAACACCTTTTCCTGCGCCTTTTCACGGATGGAGCAGGTATTCATCAACAGCACGTCAGCCTGCGCAGGATCCTGCGTCACTTCCATGCCATGTGATGCCGCCAGCACGTCCGCCATCTTCGACGAGTCGTACTCGTTCATCTGGCAACCGTGGGTCTTGATATAGAGTTTGTTCGCCATGCCACTTGAATTGTTGGAGTTCGTCACGGGAATATACGTGGTTTGCCACCTCGTTTCCATGAATCGGGCCTCGCACCCCCTCCCCTCGGGACGCCTGCAGGGATGCAGGCGGTAGGGCACCAACAGTAGGCGCTTCAGGCGACGCGTGGAGCAGTTGCCGAGAGGGCCAGGGAGAGGGGATAAATACCAGGTCGTGATCCCCTCTCCCCAACCCTCCCCCTGAGGGGGAGGGAGTAAAACCGCTGCTTTAGGTAACCCGCTTACTCGTAGTAATCCGGAAGATTCGTAATATAGTCCGCCGGGGTATCTACCGGTGTTTCCGTGGGGGTAACGGCCGGAGTAACTGTCCGTGTATCCGTCGGCGCATCCGCCGGCGCTTCCACGGCCGATTCAGGCGCCGAGGTCGGCGGGGCATCGGTATATTCAATGGGCTCACCCTCTTCATCCATCCACAAATGCCGGACATTGCCGATCAGGCCCGATATGGGACGCGTCAGCCCGCCCAGTACCGCCCCCTTGCCGGCCGTCTCGATGATCTCCGACAGGTTGGATTCCGATTGTGCCACCGTGCCCCAGAACTTGATGGCCGGTCCGGTCCAGTAGCCATAGGCATCGCGTTCATCCTCCAGCAGGTCGAGGTCATAGAAAATCGCGGCGCCACGGCCGCGCAAATTAAGCTGTGATTCCATCTTCAGCGGGCTATGCAACACATCAACGCCTTCCTCGTAGCTGATCCCGCCGTTGGCCGTCATCAGTATTTCCGGACTCTGCACCACGTATTTCCGGATCTCCACATTACCCGATTCATCGCGCACAAAGTGTGCATCAACCTTGTCGTACGGGACGGCCTTGATGTAGTTGACCAGCCTTGCGACCGCACCCATACCGAATAACCCGGTTGGAACGTAAGAGACGCCCTCGCCCACCGCACCGGCAAAATTGGAACTCCCCGTGACCAGCGGATCGTTGGGATCAAGCAAGCGGAACACACCGTCGCGGCTCTGCATGCGCACGTCAAAGTAGAGGTTGTTGCGGTACTGCACCATGTTCGGCGAATTACCATGGGCATCAACCTTGACGTCAAACAGTCCTTCCGCCGATGGTATGTGCTTGGGATCGAGTTCAGTCAAAAAAGTAGCAAGATCGAACCGATCAACACTGGCCTGCAACTCCAGGTCATAGGGTTCTTCCCCGGGTATAAAGGTGATGACGGAATTAAGCGCAATGGGACTGTCATGGAATTGCGCCTTGAAATCATCAAGAGAGAGCCTGCCAGCCGAGGACTCGGCACGCCCCGTGATGTCATCGACCTCCAGGTAGTCGGTGTAAAAGAGTCGCTTGATATTGTAGGTTACATACCGTTTATAGGGCACCACATCCCAGAAGGCCGTCTCGTCCGGGCGCATTTCCTCGGCCTCTCGCTCGGCTTCAATGGCAGCCCGTTGTTCCTCGCTCAGATTGGCCTCGGCTTTCATTTTCGCCTTCGCCGCTTTTTTGGTAATTGCATTCAGCGTGTTCAAAACGTCATTGAGGTAGAACACCTCACTGTCAAGGCTGGCAACAATGTCATCGTGCTCACCTTTTTTTCTGACGTGCTTAGCCTTTATGACCAGATTACCTTCTCCGGACTTGCCCCGCGTGGTCACGGGCGCGGTAATATCAAAGCTGCCATTCTCATCCACCTGTCCGTCAATCTTTATCTCCAGCGACTCGAGGGGTAATGCCTTGCCACTCTTCAAGCCCTGCACCAGCGTCGTGGATGCCAGTGTTCCACCGGGGTCCAGCGTGGTCACAGAGACAAGTTCACCGGCGGTCAGCGCATGTCCCGGCAGGATCGCGGGCTGATTCAGCAGCGCAGGCAACATCATTTTGACGTTCGCCGACAGGCTCTCTACCCAGGCGGCATCACCCCGCCCTTTCAGCAGTAATTCCACCCGTGCATTGAGCGCTGCTGCACCCTTGTCTTTATCAAAGGCAACAGTGAGCTGCTTTACTATTGCATGCAGGGTGTCGCCCTGCATGATCGTTTCAGAATCTGCCGTCAGGGTGAACGGGTTCAATGCCGGCTCGTTGTTCGCTGTCACAGCAACACCCGTCACCCGCAGCGGCGCAACGGTATCGACGCGCAGCGACGTGCCATCCGAGCTGAGTACCGCCTTGCCGTTGGCATCGGTAAAGCTCAGGCCATTGGCCGCCAGTATGCCGGCAAAGGGTTCAGGGGTGAGATTTTCCACCGTCAATGTCACCTTGCCGCGTGCCCGGCCCAGCTCGGATTGCCTGCGGCCCAGCCGGGTACGCACACGGACGTTTGAATCAGCCTGCAGTGATATGCGTGGCTGCTGGTCCCCATAGAACAGTTCCGCCGACAGACGACTCAGGTCAATACTGGATTCACCCTGTGCCAGTTTGTAATCGGCCTCCAGCCGCAGCGGCGACTCCACCGAGCCCTGCAGCGCCCTGGCAATCAGCGGTTGTCGCGAGAGCGCCTGAACATCGACATCAAGGCGCCCCTCCGCCAGCAACGGTTTATCGGCCGAGCCCGGCAGTGTCACTGCACCACTGCCTGCAAGCAGGCGGTTTTTCTCACCGCTGACCGACAGGTCCGTGTAACTGATACGCATGCCATCCGCGCCCAGGCGAACGTCGGGCAGGACACCGATATCGACATCCTTGAGCAACACCCCGTCCGGCCCGGTGATGGTGACATCAGCCAGCCGCACCGGTTTGCCAACGGACAGCGTGACAACCCCCTCTCCCTGTACCGCCAGCGTAAAGTCAGCACGCTGCAGCCGGCCCTCGAGGGTGGTTTCCGGAATAAAAGCGGAAAACCAGCCAAGCTGGATGTCACTGATATTGAGTGTTGCCAGCGGCCCTTTCTCGTTTGCTATGCGGGTACCTGTCGCCGAGCTTTTCATGACCAGTGGTTGCAGCAGGTCCAGATGCAGCAGGCGTGTCTTCCGGTCCAGTAACACGTTGGCATCCAGCGCATTGACAAGCACCGTACCGGACTGCTGCTGAATGGCGGTCTTGAAGTCCAGCGAAAGATGCTGCGGCAGGCTCTGCCTGCCACTCTGCTCGATGGCAAGAAAGTCCACCAGCCGGTGCAATTCCAGGTCAGCCGTGGCCCGGGCATTGATTGCGCCCGGTTGCTCTGCCAGTGGCACCGTGGCAGTGAAGTCAGCCGTGGCCAGTGTACCCTTGCCACCATCCAGCATCAGTTGCTGCAGTGAGACATCCAGTGCATCACCGCGGTAGCTGACACGTGGCAACACGCTCAGGTTGAGCCCCTCGACAAGTGGCTTGTCATCCTGCCTGAGGGTAAACCCCGTCACCGTGAGTGGCTTGACCGGGTTAATGTGGATAAATCCCGAGGTATCCGTGATGACCTCAAAGGCCCCTGTGAGGGTGCCTTCCATCAGCTCATGGGCTGGCAGAAAGATGTCAAACCAGGCCAGCGGCACCTCGGGCAACTCGAAGGCCAGCAGGGTGTTTTCCTGGTGCATGAAGGCAGCGACATCCTGCAGGGGGATATCGAGATCTTGCGGCAAACTGGAGGTCAGTGGCCGCGTGTTAACTTCATCGGTCATGCCTGAATAAATCGTCTCGACGCGCAAGCGCATGCCCGGCAGCAGCGACAAACGAAAGTTATTCTCGAGACGCAGCAACTCGGGCAGCCTTTCGTTGCTGTGTGTTTGCTTGATCTGTTTGACCAGCAGATTGCTGATGACAGTGATGTGTCCGGTCGTGTCCGCGAGATTGAACAGCAGGTCACCGCCGAGCACCTCTTCCATGGGAGGTATGACGGTAGCCTTTATATAGCGCTGCAGCAGTCGCTCGTTCGCCGTTATCCGGTAGCCACCGTCAAACACACCGCTGTTGCCGTTATAGCGGCCTTCAAGCGTTAGTTCAGAACGCGGCTTGCCGTCCGCATCCCGCTGCAGGTTCACAAGCTGCCACGTCTCGGGCGTATCGAGCGGCTCTTCGCCGCTGTCGTCGACGGCCAGTTGCCCGACTTCAGCAAGTGGTGCCGGTGTCACCCGCAGTTTCACCCGGGCACTTTCGGCCTCCGGCAGGGCCGCAAGCGCCGCGTCAATGTCAAACACGGTTTCAATGGCATTGAACCGCCCCCGCGTGAGCTGATCGAGGACCAGGCTGCCATCAAGGGCAATCAGCTCGTCTTCCTTGCCGGTGTGGTAATGCGCCTTCATAGTGATCGCGCCCGTTGTTTTCGGCTTGATGCCACCACCACTTATGCTGGCCGAGACGGATTGCTGATCCGGCAATATCACATCCGCATTGACCGCCACATCCTGCAGGGTATAACTGAGCCCGTGTTGCAACACTGCCAGCACGCCGGGAAACACCCCGCTGTCGGTTTCAGGTTGTTGCGTCTCGGGCGGATTGAATTCGCTCAGGTCAACACGGACATCTTTCAGCGCCAGCGTCTTGATATTGGCATTCAGCAACAACAATGATGACAGACAGTAGCGCAGCGTCCCCTGTTCCAGCTCGAAATGTCCGCCCGCATAGTCCACCACAATCTTGTTGAGGTGCACTGACCAGGGCGTAACGTGAACGTATTCGAGCTGCAGCGAGTCCACCAGCGGACCCACATGCTTGAGCAGCATCTTCTTCTGAAAGCCCGGATTGAAGACCACCGCGGACAACACGAACAGGACAAGCAGCAGGCCGATCGGAACATAAAACCGCGGTCGTTTTAGATCAGCAAGGCGCATCAGAGCTCCATTCGATCTATGCAGCCGAGCCACTGATGATGTGGATATCGCGCTGCGGGAACGGGATACCGATGCCGGCCTCGTCAAAGCGGTTCTTGATGGTCTCGGTGGTATCGCACTTGACAGCCCAGTAGTCCCCGGATTTGGTCCAGACGCGAACGATAAAATTGACACTGCTGTCCGCGAGTTCGGCGACCGCGACCTGCGGTGGTGGATCAGACAAGACACGTTCCTCTTTGCTTATAATGTCATTGAGCACATCCCTGACCTTTGACAGATCGGCATCATAGGCAACACCCACGGTCATATCGACACGGCGAGTTTCCTCCGCCGAATAGTTAATAATGCTGTCACCGGAAATTTTCGCATTCGGGATGATAATGGTCTTGTTGTCCCCGGTTTTCAGGGTGGTGGTGAAAATCTGCATATCCTTGACGACACCGGCCACGCCGGCAGCCTCGACAAAATCACCGACCTTGAAGGGGCGAAAGATAATCATCAGGAAACCGGCCGCGAAATTTGCCAGCGACCCCTGCAGGGCCAGACCTACCGCGAGACCGGCGGCACCGAGAATGGCAATAAACGAGGTCGTCTGTATGCCGAGCTGACCGAGTGCCGCTATGACGACGAAAGCCAGCAAGGCGATGTAGGTAATACTGCCGACGAAGCCAATGATGATGGGATCAACACCGCCCTTCTCCATCATGCGCCGCACACCACGGCGGATACCCATTGCGACCCAGCGACCGATAAGCAAGATGGCCAGTGCGGCCAGGACCTTGATCCCCCAGTCAGTGGCCAGTTCCTGCACCGTCAACCACAACTGGCTGACATCCTCGACACTGGTTGGAATGACCTCCATCATATCCATGGGAGTGCTTGTTGCTGCTGTTTCAGTTGCTTCGCTGGGGTCCATCAACGTTCTCCTTTATGTAAAAAATTGCCTGCACAGACCGTGCTCATTCATTTGTGATTGCCGCGAATTAAACCATTAACCGCACACATTGAAAACAATCTGCATGTCATCAGCGCCGGTTTATAAAAAACAGTGGTGCAAGCATCCTGTGATACAGGCCTCACGCACAGAGGCAGCCGCAAGTTACCTTGCCGCATTAAACTGCCTTGCCATGTAGGCAATGATATCCCTGGATGAGACGATGCCTGCAGGCCGGTTGCTGTCATCGACAATGGGCAGGTAACGGATATCGCTGATGATCATGCGCTGCAGTGCGTAACCCAGGGGATGGTCCGGCTTGCTGCTTTCCGGGGCCCGGGACATGAAATCCCTGACAAGACATTCACCGAGATCGAGCCCCCGTGCGGCCACCTTATGCAGCAGGTCCCGCTCTGTCAAAATGCCGGTAAGCTCACCGCCATCGCCCGTAATCAGAACACAGCCAATGCCGTGGTTGCGCATCAGTTGAATCGCGTCATCCAGAGAGGTTTGAGGACCAACCGTCAATGGCCTGACCGGCTGCAGGCACTCGACAGGGTCTTCCATCAGGCTGCGCTCGATTTCGGTATCCGCCTGTGGCACATCCTCCCGGGTCAGGCTGGTGCCGCAGTTTTCGCAGGCGTCCGCACCGGGCAGATTATCATCACCGCATCCTGGACACTTCATCGCACATCTCCGTTGGCGGAATCAGGAACATCCCAGGTCTCGCCCTGGCGAAACAGGGCGTCCAGATCAGCGGCCTTTTCGGCTTGCGCCCTGTGCACCTGCTCCGCGAGGAGCTGGCTGTACACCGGCTTGTCAATCGCGCGAAACACGCCCAGCGGCATCGGGAAATCCGGCGGTCCCATGCGCGACAGTAAATATGCCAGAGTCGGCTCGCGGGCACGTTCATCATGTACCAGCAGGTTTTCCTCGCCCACGTCAGCGACCGCCACCACCTCGGGTACCAGTCCGTTCAGGCGTATGCCCTTCTCCCCCTGTTTTCCAAAACGCATCGGCTGACCGTGTTCCAGGTAGAGGACGTGGTCGAGGCGATTGTCCGGGTCGGTCATGTATCCCCAGGTGGCGTCATTGAAGATGATGCAGTTTTGCGCAATCTCCACCAGGGCCGCGCCGCGGTGGTCTGCCGAACGTCGCAGCACCCCGGACATGTGCTTCTGGAAAACGTCCACGGTACGCGCGATAAAGCTGGCCTCGGCGCCGATGGCGATACCCACGGGATTTACCGGATTCTCTATCGAGCCATCCGGGCTGGAACTGGTCTTTGCACCGATCCCGGAGGTCGGTGAATACTGTCCCTTGGTCAGTCCGTAGATGCGGTTATTGAACAGCAGTATGTTGATGTCGATATTGCGGCGCAGCGCGTGCATCAGGTGGTTGCCACCGATTGCGAGGCCATCACCATCACCGGTCACCACCCACACCTGCAGTTCCGGGCGTGCCGCCTTGAGCCCCATGGCCAGGGTCGGGGCACGGCCATGAATGGAGTGAATGCCGTAGGTATTCATGTAGTACGGGAAGCGACTCGAGCAACCGATCCCCGAGATGATCACAATGTTCTCGCGCGGAATCCCCAGTTCGGGCAGAGTCTTCTGCATCTGTGCGAGGATGGCATTGTTGCCACAGCCCGGGCACCAGCGTACGTCCTGACCGGAGGCGAAATCCTTGCGCGTGAGCGTGACGGCGACGGGCCCGGAGTTCATGACAACAGTTCCTCGATACGTGCCTCGATTTCCCTGACCGTAAAAGGCTGGCCCCTCAGTTTCGGGAACGAAATGGCGTCCACCAGATAGCGGGCGCGGATCAGCAGCGCCAGTTGCCCCGCGTTCAGCTCGGGTATCAGTACCGTCTCATAGCGGCCCAGTAGCGCCTCCAGGTTACGCGGAAAGGGATTCAGGTAACGCAAATGGGCATGGGCCACGGAATAACCACGTTGCCGGGTGCGCTGAACCGCGGAAAGCGCCGCACCACAGGTCCCGCCCCAGCTGAGCACCAGCAGTGTCGCTTCATGCTCGCCGGTCACCTCGAGCGCCGGAATAAAATCAGCCACACGCGCCACCTTGTCTGCGCGCTGCTGGCACATCGCCTCATGGTCTTCCGGGGCATAACTGACGGCCCCGGTGAGCGGCTGTTTTTCCAGTCCGCCAATGCAGTGTTCCATCCCCGGCGTGCCCGGCAGTACCCAGGGCCGCGCCAGGGTCTCCGCATCTCGCGCATAGGGCTGAAAGCCGTCAGGCTCAACGGGGTGCCGGACCGCGATTGGTTCCATGTCCTGTAGCGAGGGAATGCGCCAGGGTTCGCTGCCGTTTGCGAGGTAGCCCTCGCTGAGGACAAACACCGGTGTGCAGTGCCGCACCGCGATGCGAAAGGCCTCGATGGCGATATCAAAGCAGTCACCCGGGCTTGCAGCGGCGAGGACCGGCAGCGGGCTTTCACCGTGACGGCCAAACAGGGCCTGCAGCAGGTCGGCCTGCTCGGTCTTGGTTGGCAACCCCGTGGACGGCCCGCCACGTTGTACGTTGAGGATGACCAGCGGCAGTTCCAGCATGATCGCAAGCCCGATGGCCTCGCTCTTCAGGCAGACACCCGGTCCGCTGGTGCCCGTTACCGAGAAGGCACCGCCATAGGCGGCCCCGATCGCCGAGCCCATGGCCGCAATTTCATCCTCGGTCTGGATGGTGCGTACATTCATGTGCTTCCAGCGCGACAGATGGTTGAGCACATTCGTGGCCGGCGTGATCGGATAGCTGCTATAGACAAGTGGCTTGTCTGCCAGTTGTGCGGCCGTTACAAATCCCAGCGCACTGGCCTCGTTGCCGTCGATGATGCGGTAGCTACCCGGCTCGCTGCGGGCACCCGGCACCGTCCATTGCACCGCAAAGGCCGCGGCGGTTTCTCCATAATGGTAGCCAGCCTGCAGTGCCAGGCGATTGGCTTCGGCCACCTCCGGCATGCGCGAAAACTTCCGCTCAATCCATTCCAGGCTCTGCTGCAACGGGCGATCATAGAGCCAGTACACCAGCCCGAGGGTAAAGAAGTTCTTGCAGCGCGTCTTCACGGTGCGCTTCAGATCAAGAGCCTGCAGTGCATTCAGTGTCAGGGTGGTGACCGGCACAAGGTGCAGTTGATAACGGCTGCCCAGTTCAGGATCATGCAGCGGGTCTTCCTCGTAACCGGCCTTGGCCAGGTTGCGTTCCGAGAACGCGTCCTGGTCGACGATCAGGACACCCCTGGGCAGCAAGCGTGGCAGACTGGTCTTGAGCGCTGCCGGATTCATCGCCACCAGCACATCGGGGTTGTCACCGGGGGTGTGAATTTCCTGGTGGGAGAAATGCAGCTGGAATCCGGAGACACCTGCCAGGGAACCGGCGGGCGCACGAATTTCCGAGGGATAATCCGGCAGTGTGCTGACATCATTGCCGAGCATGGCGGACGTCGTGGTCAGCTGGCTTCCGGTCAGCTGCATGCCGTCCCCGGAGTCACCGCAGAACAGGATGGTGACCTGTTCAAGTGCCTCTCTTTTTCTGGCGGAAGCCGTCATATTGATATGCTCAATTTTTTCATCATGCCGGCGGGATGACAGTACCTGTCGGGGTGACGATGAGGGAATGAATCGGAGGGTCTCTGAACAGATGCCGCATGGAATCAACCACCTTCCGGTGTCCGTGCGATCTGCTCCGGGTCCGGCGGCAGGTTGAGTACATGCTCGGCAAAGTGATCGACCAGGTAGGCCGCAATGTCCTTGTGACGCACACAGCCGGCAACCTGACCACTGGCATCGACGATCGGAATCTGGCGATGGCCGCCCTCATGCATCAGTAACAACACCTTGCGGACCGGATCCCCTGCGGCAACACAGACCGGATCATGACTCATGTACCCGGAAACCGGCCGTGCCAGCACGACATCATTGCCGAGTACAGACAGGAACACATCGCGTTCCGTGAAAATCCCGGCAAGGCGATCGTTTTCCATAATCAGTGCGTAACCCAGACCCGCTGTCTGCATCTCCCGGATTACGTCACCGACACAGCGTGTCCCCTCGAGCAACAGCGGCGGTTGCAGTTCCAGTGCCAGCACCTCGACTTCCCGCAGGCTTCGTTCAATCTTCATGACGGTCCCTGAGCTGATAAATGATTCGCTCATCCCGATTATGGCACGATCCTGCAGGCGCTTTGTCCCCGGCACGCATCGCGCCGTCATGCCGCTACTTGAACCCTGAGGCATCTGCAGCGGATTGCAACCGCGATTATTTCGATGCAATGCGCACCTGCGGATGCGATTACGCGGGTAAACGGGCAGGATTGAACCCCTGGATCCACGATCACGGGGCACTGCCTCCCTCCGGGCGCATTGTTTTGCAAGGGCTTTCAGCCAGGACCTGCAGCAAGGTTTTAACCGGGCCCGAGATTCGCGATAATGCCGCCCCAGCGAAGCGAACTCTAGACACAGGTGTGGCATGGCAAACGATTACGCAGATACAGACAGCGGCGGCAAATGGAGCCCCGGCCGGACCAAGGCACTGATGGCCATGGTCGCTATTATTACCGCCATTGCCATTTGGCTGGTACCGGATGATGACGGTCAGGCGCCGCCGTCGCTGCCTACCCCGCCGTCTGCGCCGCAATCGTCCGAAACACTGCCGCTACCGTCAGCTACCGGGACCTCCGGGTCACTGCCGTTGCCGTCAGCTACCGGGACCTCCGAGTCATTGCCGCTGCCACCGCCACCGGGCGGGATTGCCACCGTCACCAACGGTGGCGACAGGGCACGCGCCTTCATTTACAAATTACGCGCCGACGGTGCACAGCCGGATACGGATGTGGTCTTTGCCGAGGCGGAGCGCATGCAGGGCGAGGGTAACCCGCTCGATGCCTACCTGCTGTATCGCTACGCGGCGCGCCATGGCCAGGCACAAGCGGCCCTGATCCTCGGCACGCAGGCCGATCCGGCCTATCACACAGCGGCTGACAGTTATTTGCCCGACGCGGAACCGGCGCAGGCCTACAAGTGGTACAGCATGGCGGCGACGGCAGGCAGCAAAGAGGCTGCGCTGCGTCTGCTGGAGCTGCGCAAGCGTGTGCAACAGGATGCCGCGGCCGGAGACGAGCAGGCCCGGCGCCTGTTGCTGCAGTGGCAATAATTTTCCGGGAGATTGTAATCATGAAGAAACTTTTGTTTGCGCTCGTCATCGCCCTCACGCCGCTACCCGGAATGACAGCCGCGCCAGTTGAAAGCACTGACCGGCCGCTGCTGATGGCCGGCAAGCACAGCCTTTACCAGCGGGTACTATCGGTGCCCGGTGCCCGTCTCGCCAGCGTAGCGGG
>JBATFE010000149.1:0-5252 GCA_049664445.1 Gammaproteobacteria bacterium | reverse complement strand
ATATTGCATGTATATCTTTACCCTGAAGGCAATAAATGGCGGCATAGTGTATATATGTTTGTCGATATACTTGTAACAAGTATTGTGATGCATAACTTTGGTGAATACGGTGTGCCGTTCTTTGTTTTCTATGTGTGGTTAACTGTTGGGAATGGGTTCAGGTACGGGCATATGGAATTGATTCTTTGTGCTGGTCTATCACTGTGTGGATTTGTGGTTATGTGCCTGTTTACACCATACTGGCGTGAAGAATATCTTCTCTCGGTTGCGGCTGTGATGCTTTTATCCATTATTCCAATGTATGTGGCGATAATGCTTAAGCGGTTGCAGGAGGCTAAAGACTTTGCCGTTCGGGCCAACAAGGAAAAAACCAGGTTTCTGGCAAATATCAGCCATGAGATCAGAACGCCGTTGAATGCAGTGGTGGGATCCAGTGATTTACTCGACAGGGAGACTGATGGGATCAGGCGGGCACAATTAACAAGAAATATTAAAGACGCCTCTGCGAGTCTCAAGTCGCTTGTCGAAGGGGTGCTGGACTTCTCCAGAATAGAATCAGGGCATGTACAGATAGAGAAGGAAGCTTTTAATCTATATGGACTGGTTCAGTCGGTCGAAGGGATTTTCTCGATGCAGGCAGGGCAGGGCGGTGTCGGGTATATCACGGATATGGATATCGCCTTGCCGCCCTGTGTCTGTGGTGATGTGGATCGTTTGCGTCAGATCCTGGTGAATCTTGTCGGGAATGCAGTCAAATTTACGCCAGCTGGCGAGATAAAGACTAGAGTTAGCAGGTTTCAGTCTGAAGAACATGGGGAGCAAATTCTGTTTGAGGTGATCGATACCGGCATTGGAATACCTGCGGCCATGCAAGCACGCATTTTCGAGCGGTTCCGGCAGGCGGATGATTCTGTGCAACGACGATACGGGGGGACCGGGCTTGGAACGACAATCGCGAAAAGCCTTGTTGATTTGATGGGCGGGCAGATCGGCATTGACAGTGTGGAAAACAAGGGAAGTCGATTCTGGTTCCGTATCCCCTTGCTTGAAGAACCCGGCGGCCAGTCCGCAACAAGTGTGCCCGGTCGCATACAGCCCGGATGCTGTGTAATCAGCACGAGACCGTTACACAACACATTGCTTGCTGCCCTGCCTGACGTAAAAATATTTCATCACTGGGATGACCTGGAAAATTCCGGTGTTGTTAAGGCTGAATGCGGTGTGATCGTGGATTGCCAGTCTGTAGCGCAGGAAGAACTTGGTAAAATTACCCGCCTGGGGCGAAAAGCCGGGACTTGCCTGATAGCGTTTCATGAAGACAAACATAAACATGATGATTATCTCCGTGCAGGATTCCAGCTCGCAATTAACACTTTTGAGTATATTGATAATGTACTTGCCTATGCGGCCAGGATACTGGATACGCGCACAAAAAATAATCTGAAGGAAGATCTTGCACGTTATCTGAAGGACGGCAAAAGTTTGAGCGTGCTGGTAACCGATGATTGCCGATTGAATCGACATGTGATGAAGGCGATGCTGAATAATATGGGCATCGAGTCGGATTTCGCTTCATCCGGCCCAATGGCGCTGGAAAAACTGCGCAGTAGTGCATATGACCTGCTGTTGCTGGATATACAGATGCCGGGCATGTCCGGTTTTGATGTGATTGAATTGTACAAGGCGCGAAATTCGGAAGACAAGACAATACCGATCATCGTTGTGACCGGTGATGCGACCGCCGAGATCTATGAGAAATGTGATCAGCTGGGTGTCTCACGGTGTCTGTTAAAGCCTGTCGACCAGAATAAACTACGATATGCTCTCAGCTCCCTGATTACCCCCGGGGGTCATGAGTCGAGCCCGGGCATTGCCTGATACCCGTTCACCAGCACATGAGATAGAATCTTCTTCCATTTTATCGAGTGGTTGACCTGATGAGTATAAAAACACGTTTTGCGCCCAGCCCGACGGGCTATTTGCATGTCGGCGGTGCGCGTACCGCCTTGTTTTCATGGCTGCATGCCCGCAAGCACGGGGGCAAGTATGTGCTGCGTATTGAGGATACCGATCTGCAGCGCTCGACAGCAGAGTCCATTAACGCCATCCTGGAAGCGATGACCTGGCTGGGACTGGATTATGATGAAGGTCCTTTTTACCAGACCAGTCGGTTTGATCGTTACAATGAAGTGATTGATGAATTGCTGCAACAGAACCTGGCTTATCGCTGTAATTGCTCCAGGGAACGACTCGAAGCGTTGCGCGAGGGCCAGATGCAGCGCAAGCAGAAGCCCCGCTATGATGGACATTGTCGCAACCGATCAGTCGATACTGGTGAACCACACGTCATCCGCTTTCGTAGCCCACCCGAGGGCAGTGTCGTCATCGATGACCAGGTGCGCGGGAAAATCGTTTTCCAGAATAATGAACTGGATGACCTGATCATCCGTCGAACCGATGGCTCACCGACCTATAACCTGACAGTGGTGGTTGATGATCTGGACATGGGAATTACTGATGTCATCCGCGGGGATGACCATGTCAACAACACGCCACGCCAGGTTAATATTCTGAAAGCGCTGGGCAAGGAGCCGCCTCGCTATGCCCATGTACCGATGATCCTTGGGGATGATGGGTCACGCCTGTCCAAGCGCCATGGTGCCGTCAATGTCATGGAGTACCGTAATCAGGGAATCTTGCCCGAGGCGCTGCTGAATTATCTGGTGCGCCTTGGCTGGTCACATGGTGATGAAGAGCTTTTTACAATCGACCAGATGGTCGAATATTTTGACATCAGGGACGTCAACAAGGCAGCATCGGCTTTCAATACAGAGAAGTTGCTCTGGATCAACCAGCACTATATCAAGAACGCGGACCCGGCAAGACTTGCTCGACTGTTAAGTCCGCATTTGGGTGACCTGGGTATTGATCCTGCAAGCGGCCCGGACCTTGTCGATGTAGTTAGCGAACAGCAGGAACGTGCCAGGACGCTGGTAGAAATGGCAGAGATCAGCGCGTTCTTTTATCAGGATTATGAAGATTTTGATGAGAAGGCGGCCAGGAAACACCTGAAGCCGGTGGCCCGTGAACCACTGCAACAGGTCCGTGAGCAGCTTGCTGCACTGGATGAATGGGAGGCGGATAAACTGCACCAGGTGGTTATCGATGTGGCGGAACAGCTGGGTCTGAACATGGGCAAGGTTGCGCAGCCACTGCGTGTCTCTGTGGTTGGCAGGGCGGCTTCTCCCGGCATCGATGCCACCCTTAAGCTGGTCGGGAGAGAGGCCTGTCTGCGCCGTATTGACAGGGCGCTTGAGTACATAAACATACGAGCGGATGAGAACGCAACATGAGTGATGAGGCAGCCAGTACAGCGGGTAATTTTATACGCCATATCATCGACAGTGATATCAAGGCAAACAAGCATGGCGGCAAGGTTGCCACGCGATTTCCGCCGGAGCCGAATGGCTACCTGCATATCGGTCACGCAAAGTCGATCTGCCTGAATTTCGGCATTGCTGAAGGTTACCACGGCACCTGTAATCTGCGTTTCGATGATACCAATCCGCACAAGGAAAACATTGAATATGTCGAGTCGATCAAGCAGGACGTACGCTGGCTGGGATACGACTGGGGTGAGCGCCTGTTTTATGCATCGGATTATTTTGAACGCCTGTACGAGGCCGCTGTCGAGCTGGTGCGTGCAGGCAAGGCCTATGTGTGCGACCTGACGGCCGAACAAATACGCGAACATCGCGGCACCCTGACCGAGCCCGGTACCCCAAGTCCCTACCAGGGCCGCAGCGTCGATGAAAATCTTGACCTGCTGGCGCGCATGCGTGCCGGTGAGTTCGAAGACGGGGCACGGGTGTTGCGTGCACGCATCGATATGGCCTCACCCAATATGAATATGCGTGACCCGACGCTATACCGCATACGTCATGGTGTCATCCACCATCAAACCGGAGAGGCCTGGTGTATCTACCCGATGTACGATTTTACCCATCCGATCTCCGATGCGCTTGAGGGAATAACCCATTCGCTCTGCACGCTCGAGTTTGCGGATCATCGCCCCTTGTACGACTGGGTGCTGGAGAATGTTTCCGTACCCTGTCAGCCGCAACAGATAGAGTTTTCGCGCCTGAATCTTGAATACACGGTAATGAGCAAGCGCAAGCTGACGGAACTGGTCGAGGAAGGACGGGTGGCCGGTTGGGATGATCCACGCATGCCGACGATTGCCGGGTTGCGACGGCGGGGTTATACAGCGGCGTCTATTCGTGATTTTTGTACGCGCATTGGTATCAGTAAATCAGAAAACACGGTGCAGATGAGTGCGCTGGAGAATTGTATTCGTGAGGACCTTAACGCACATGCCCCCCGACGCATGGCCGTCATTCATCCACTGAAGGTTGTCATCAGGAATTACCGGCAGGACCAGGTCGAGCAGCTGCACGCGGCCAATCACCCACAAGACGAGTCGCTGGGAACCCGGGTGATTCCGTTCACTGCCGAGCTCTATATCGATAAGGATGATTTTCGGGAAGAGGCATCGAAGAAGTTCAAGCGGCTGGTGAGTGGCGGCGAGGTGCGACTGAGAAATGCGTATGTTATACGCTGCGATGAGGTCATCAAGGATGCACATGGAGAAGTTATAGAACTGCACTGCAGTTACGACCCCGCGACACTGGGCGCCAATCCTGAAGGGCGCAAGGTAAAGGGTGTCATTCACTGGGTGTCCGCGGTGTACGGTATCGAGGCCGATGTTCATTTGTATGACCGCTTGTTTAACAGCCCGAGCCCCGATGCGGCAAAAGAGGGCAAGGACTACAAGGATTACCTGAATCCGGATTCCCTGCGAACGGTTACGCACTGTATTGCTGAACCTTCGCTGAAAGAGTCAAAGCCGGGAGAGCGTTACCAGTTCGAGCGCGAAGGCTACTTCTGTGTTGACATGCAGCAGGCAGAGGGTGAGCCTCTCGTGTTTAACCGGACCGTGACGCTGAGAGACTCATGGGCAAAGATCGAGCAGCAGCAGAATGCTTGATGTTTCCGTATCTGACAGCCTTTCAGTCGGTTAACGACAGATGTTATTAATGAATCTACAGTTCTCGCCTTGACAGCAGGCAGTGCCTGACGTACATTGCGCGCTTCGTTTTACGGGGCCATAGCTCAGCTGGGAGAGCGCTTGCATGGCATGCAAGAGGTCGGCGGTTCGATCCCGCCTGGCTCCACCAAGCGACCGAGGGCTG
>JBATFE010000148.1:0-4100 GCA_049664445.1 Gammaproteobacteria bacterium | reverse complement strand
ATGATGATGCGGTAATCGAGCAGCAGCGCGATCTGCGTGACGTAACGGCTCAGCTGGCCGTCACCGATCAACAGCAACTGCCAGCGCGGTCCGAACACCTTGCTCAAGGTGTCATCCCGGTAGCTGAACGCATCGGCGGCATCGGACACCGCGTGCAGGCTGACCTCGCCGGTCGCAAGGCAAACACGCCGTGCGAGCAGTTGCCCGGCCCTGATCACGTCCAGTACCTGCTTCAGCGGCGCCGCGCTGTCGAGCTGTTCGATCAGCAGTTCCAGCCGTCCGCCGCACGGCAGGCCAAGGCGGGTCGCCTGCACACGGTCGATGCCGTAATCGATCAGGGTCGGGAATCGATCGCCGAGCTGCCCGCTCCGGTAGCGCATGACCAGGTCTTCCTCCACGCAGCCGCCGGACACCGAGCCGACAAAGCGGCCGTCGGCATCCATCAGCATCAGCGCACCGGCCGGTCGCGGCGACGAACCCCAGGTCTTCGCCACGGTTACCAGCGCCGCGCGCCGGCCCGCCTCCAGCCAGTGGATGGCCGTCTCCAGTACTTCGCGATCGGTGCTGTAGAGCATGCTCATGATTGCAGACGTGATATTGGGCAGGAGTGCCTGGCAGGCGTGATTATTGCAAATAATCGCGGGGTGCGGTTGCTTTCTGGAGCGCTTTATTCAGGGTGGGTGCGATTCGCGGATACGATCCGCTCCTGCAGGGTATGTGTTTGTTTGTGGTGGAAGGCCGGTGTGTTGGTTGAAGATCTTTTTGCCCTACAGCATCACCACTCAGCTTGATGACAACGCCCGGTTGATCATCCTGCGGATTTGTTCGGATTCGTTCTCGGCCATGATTTTTATTTCGGGATGACGGGCGGCAAACACCCGGAACACCTCATCGGCGAATGCCTGGCCTATGGTATCTACCCCATTGAAATCGAGAATGACGTGTCTGAATCTTTCCACCCGGTTAAGGATACGCTTTGCCTGTGAACGCGACAGCAGCCGCTCGCCTTCATACAGCGCCAGGCGCACCGGCACCACCGTGCGTTCGAAGCGGTACTCCTCCGGGCCGGAACTGTATTCATCGAAGATCGCGCCGAGGTCATGGTGACTGTTTGTCGCAATCTCCATCCTCACCTGCGTGCCATCGAACGGTTCATCTGCCTGCAGTAAAAAGTCAAGTTCCCTGTCATCCCGGTGCGAAAAGTCCAGCTCGCCCGACGCTATGCTGAAGGCATCAAAGGCGCGCGAGGTAAAGAAGATTCCCTCCCCCGTATGATGTTCCGGGTCTGTCGTCAGTTTGCCCTTTGACAGTTCCAGTAATGATTCGCGCGGATCAGGCAGTCCCAGCAGGCGTGCAATCCTCTGGAATATACCTTCACCGTCATCGTGTACCAGTATGTCCACCGCATCTGCCGTGCGTTCCGCGGCGATCAATACTGTACTGCCTTCAGAATGATCGATGGCGTTATTCACCATCTCGGTAAATCCATAGTCACAGATTTCCGAGATAGTGTCTGGCAGACCCTGAAAGATAAAACTGAAATCACGCTGGTGAACGGAATGTTCATCGATGCGATCGAGGGGGTAGCTGTTCTGAAAGACACGATGTTCACCGAGCCGGTAGGTGCGGTTGCGTGTGTTTCCTTCTGCAAGCAGGTAACCGTTGTCGACCAGCCAGGTCAGGTGCTTGTGGATGCTCTGGCGCGACAGTCCATACTGCTCGCTCGCATCGCTGACGAGTCGATCAGCACCCTGCTTCACAGCCTCCAGCAACCCTTCACGGACGACGCATGATTTCCGGGTGCGGCCTAGTTTGAAGAGGGTCATGGATAGTCAACCTGAGGGGCTGTGGATGGCCTGTATAGTAAACTTTCGCTACCATATATGTAAACTTTAGATATCTTCTATGTAAGGGTTGGTGAGAATACCGGTTTTTAGGCGATCTAATAGTCTGTATCTTACTGATTATATTATATATTTATCTGCACAATAATCGCCCGAATTCTCTGGTTCGCACGACAAAAAGGAACTCAATCGCTCACCAATTTCGGTAACTGCTGCATGCGTCGCCTAAAGGCGCCTACTCTTGGTACTCTTCCTCCTACATGGCCCAGGCCAGTCTCTCGACCGCTCCGCGGTCTCACCTTCTCCCTGTAGTCGTCGCGGAGGAAGAGGGAAGTATTGTTCGCGGTCTGGGTGGTCAGGCGAGGTGCAGGCCTTGGGTGCTCAGGGGCAGGGTTAGAATCGGTTTGCCGGTGGCGGCGTACACAGTCTTTGAAGTGTTTTGTCATTGCTGGTTTCAGTGCAGAATCGCGGCGGGGGCGCCGCTCCTGCAATTCTATTTGCCGTATACAAACACTGAATATCAGCCGGTGATGCTTGTCCCTGTTGCGATAACATCGAAGGCCTGCCCGTTAAGGGCTTTATGAAGCAGTAATCGGTTTTCCTGTTTAGCCCGGTTTTTTTTACTCTTACGAATACAGTAACCAATCCATGACAGGGATGATCGAATATTGCCGATCCCATAGTCGCGTTGACTGGCAGATGATAATAGCCGGGTTGATCAGGCATTGCATCCCGCATTGCAATAACAACACAATTACCTTGAATTATTTTATCGATGTCCGATAACATGATAATATATGATCGAATCATTCGGGAACCGGCTGGCCGAAGACCTGTTTAATGACCGGAACTCCCGGGTTAAACGGACCTTTACGCCTGATCTCTGGCGCACTGCACGACGCAAGTTGTTGTATTTACATGACGCGGCCGAGCTCAAGGACCTGCGGGTCCCTCCCGGCAATCGACTGGAGGTATTGAAGGGTGCCCGCAAAGGCAAATATTCAATCCGGATTAACAGGCAATGGCGAATTGTATTTCGGTGGCAAGCGGGCAATGCCTTCGAGGTTGAAGTAACGGATTATCATTGAGGTGCAGTACCATGAAACAACCGACCAACCCCTTTCATCCCGGTGAGATATTGCTGGAGGAGTTCCTGCGGCCGGCGGACATTACCCAGACGACATTTGCCGAGCAACTGGGCTGGACGCGTGCGCGGCTAAATGAACTCATCAAGGGCAAACGTGGAATCACGGCTGAATCTGCACTGGATCTGGCAGAGGTACTGGGAACGTCAGCGAAGCTGTGGATGAACCTGCAGGCGACGTGGGACCTGGATCAGGCAGTGAGGCGGCGGGTGGTGGCCTGAGTTTTGTTCACACTTGCACCCGATTAATCGCCGGGTATGAGCAAGACGCGCCTGCAAGGTAAATTCAAAGACATCGCGGATGCAAGCACCGACACCGGTGCCGGCTTGTAGCGAGTGTCATCAGGACGAGCTCCCTTTTCCTGTTTCGCAAGCGTTTGTCAAAACCGCTCAGCGCCAGTATCCTGCCTCGCCATGCTGACACGCGCCTACCACTGGTTTGACCGCACCATCCTGGAACTCGGGCGCGAGTTCCGTCTTTCCTATCTGCCACCGCTGATGGTCTACGTCGCCTACGGTGTGTCGGGCCTGACGGCGATCGTCGGCACCTTTTTCGTCAAGGACTACCTCGGGCTGTCGGCGGAGTTTCTTGCCGCGCTGGGGTTCTGGGCGGGCATTCCGTGGGCGCTGAAGATGCCGCTCGGACACCTGGTCGATCTGATCTGGCGGCACAAGGCCGGACTGGTCTATCTGGGCGCCTGCCTGACCGCGGCCAGCCTGCTGATCATGGTCGGCCTGCTTGGCGACCCGGATGCCATGGGCACGATGATGCCGGTCGAGGCATGGTTCGTGCTGAGCACACTGCTGGCGCCGGTTGGCTTCGTGGTACAGGACGTGGTCGCCGATGCGATGACCGTGGAGGCGGTGCCGCTACTGGACAAGGAGGGACACCCCTTTCCTGCCGGCACCAAGCGCCTGATGCACACCACCATGCAGACGCTGGGGCGTGTTGCGATCATCGGCGGCACCGTGTTCGTTGCCCTGTTGAATGTCTTTATGTTCGCGGGGGTCGAGGCCCTGGATGAACAGCAGAAGCTTGAGATCTATATCCGCATCTACGAAATCGCGCTGGTCATTCCCGTGGTCTCGGTGGCCGGCGTGCTGCTCAGCGG
>JBATFE010000147.1:0-2257 GCA_049664445.1 Gammaproteobacteria bacterium | reverse complement strand
GCGGTTCGAATCTACAAGACCTATGGTGATCAGGCGGTCGAACGGGTGCGTGAAAACCCTTACCGGCTCGCTCTCGATATTCACGGAGTCGGCTTCAAAACTGCCGATGTGATCGCCCGGCAGCTGGGAATTCCGGGCGATTCCCTGATTCGAGCCCAGGCCGGTGTGCGCCATATGCTGCAAGAGATCTCGGGTCAGGGGCATTGTGCTTCATACCAGCAGAAACTGGTGGAAACCACGGCCAAGATGCTGGAAATAGCCGAGCCCATTGTAGAAACTGCGATCGAAGCAGAGCTAGCTGCCGAGAACCTGGTGCAGGAAACCATTGAGGGCGAGATCGCGCTCTTTCTCAGTCCGCTGTATCGTGCAGAAAAGGGCGTTGCCTCGCACCTGGCAAGATTACGGGAAGGCGATCTCCCCTGGGGGGAGATCGACATACGTAAAGCCATCCCCTGGGTTGAGGAACAGACCGGACTACAACTCTCTTCCTCACAACGCCAGGCGGTTTCCACTTCGGTAAATGGCAAAATTACTGTCATCACAGGTGGTCCTGGTGTGGGTAAGACCACCGTGGTGAACAGCATTCTCACGATTCTTCGCGCCAAGGGAGTTCATGTCAGACTCTGTGCCCCGACGGGCAGGGCGGCCAAACGCCTGTCGGAATCGACCGGACTCGAGGCGAAGACGGTCCACCGGCTGCTTGAGTTCGACCCCAAAACCATGGGCTTCAAACACGACCAGAAAGATCCACTGGACGCCGATCTGCTGGTTATGGACGAGGTCTCGATGATGGACGTCGTGCTGATGAACCAATTGTTGCGTGCGGTACCCGATCAGGCGGCAGTGCTCCTGGTGGGGGATGTGGACCAACTCCCGTCGGTAGGGCCGGGGGCTATTCTGGCCGATATCATAGCTTCCAAAGCGATTCCCACCGTCTGCCTCACAGAGATTTTTCGTCAGGCTGCCAGTTCCCGGATCATCGTCAATGCTCACCGAATCAACCAGGGCTTGCTGCCGGAAAAGCCCGAAGGCAAGCAAGAGAGCGACTTCTATTTCATTCAAGGAGAAACACCAGAAGCGATCCATACCAAGCTCATGCAAGTGGTCACGCAACGTATACCTGCCCACTTTGGTTTGCACCCTATTAACGACGTACAGGTTTTGACGCCCATGAATCGGGGTGGGCTCGGAGCCCGCTCACTCAATATTGATCTTCAGGCGCGACTCAATCCCGACGGCTATCCTAGACTCACCCGATTCGGCTGGACCTATGCACCCAACGACAAAGTCATTCAGACGGTGAACAACTACGACAAGGAGGTTTTTAATGGTGACATCGGGAGAGTGACAAAGATTGATGAGGAGGAGGGATTAGTAAGCATCGACTTTGATGGTCGGGTCGTTGAGTATGAAGCAGGGGAACTCGATGAGATTTCCCTGGCCTATGCGACCAGCATACACAAGAGTCAGGGATCCGAATATCCGGCTGTGGTGATACCACTGGCAATGCAGCACTACATGCTTTTGGAACGAAATCTGCTCTACACAGCGGTGACCCGCGGTAAGAAGCTGGTTGTGGTTATTGGCCAGATGAAGGCATTGACAATGGCGGTCAAGCGTACCGGTTCGACGAAACGCGTGACCAATCTCCAGCACCGACTGCAAACGATTGTGGAGGATAAACGCAACCTCATTTGAGGTTGAACCTACAGGCCATGAAAAGAGCGTGCTTTCTGAGCTATAGGGAGGGCGTGGAAGAAAACAAATCTAGCAAGGTGTCAAAGGGAATTCTCATCGAATAAAGGAGTTATATGGCACCTCAAGATAATTTCACCTATTTGGTATGCGGTTCAACTGGTCTGTTAGTCTATTGTGCAATTAAAAGAAAGAAGAGCAAATGAACAAGTTTATCGGAAATTGGAGAATCACTGAGATGGAGCAGTGGGATCAAGATTATATTGATCTCGAAAAACCAGGATATTTCAGGTTTCACAAAGATGGCATGGGTGAGTTTGTATTCGGAACCGTTAACGGATTCATTGATTGTCGGTATGACAATGATAAAGATGCAGAGAGAGTAGAATTCTCATGGGACGGTACATCCGAGTATGATCCTGTTTGTGGTAGAGGCTGGTTTGAAATGACAGCAACGGATCAGATATATGGAAAGCTCTTTATTCATAATGGTGATGAATCATGGGTAAAGGCTGTACAGCGCTAATAGGGTGTGATTACAACTCTCATCGATATTCGCATC
>JBATFE010000146.1:0-3386 GCA_049664445.1 Gammaproteobacteria bacterium | reverse complement strand
ATGATCGATGAGTCCGTCAGCTCTGCCGCGGAGTTGTTGTCGCACGCCGATATGGCCTGCAACATGGCGAAGAAGCAGGGACGCAATCGCGCCACGCTGTATGACCCGGCGGGACTCGGCAAGGCAGACATGGCAGCCGACATGAACTGGGCCTCGCAGGTGCGCGAGATGCTGGAACACGACAAGTTCCAGCTGGTTTACCAGCCGATCGTTTGCACCGCCAGCGGGGCGGTTGAGGACTACGAGGTACTGGTGCGCATGATTTGCGATGACGGCCAGATCATCCTGCCCGGGGGCTTCATGCCGGCGGCGGAACGCTTCGGCCTGATTCACAGTGTCGACCGCTGGATCGTTGGGCGTGCCATCAGGCAACTGGCCAGCCTGCATGACAGCGGCCATCGCGCCAGCTTCTCCATCAATCTGTCAGGCAAGGCGTTTGAGGATCCCACCCTGCTGCCCCTGATACAGGAGTTGCTGGACAGCACGGCCCTCGACCCGACCTGGGTAACCTTTGAAATCACCGAGACCGCGGCGATTGCCAACCTCGCCGCCGCGGAGACATTCATCAGCTCACTGAAAGACATCGGCTGCCAGTTTGCACTGGATGATTTCGGCTCGGGCTTTTCATCCTTTGCCTACCTGAAACACCTGCCGGTCGACAAACTGAAAATCGACGGCGCCTTTGTAAAGGGCATGGCACACAGTACCGTTGACCAGGCCATGGTTGAATCCATGAACCAGGTCGCACATGCGCTGGGCAAGCGCACGGTTGCTGAATGTGTAGAGAACGAGGAGACCCTGCTATTACTCAGGGAAATGGGCGTTGACCTGGCGCAGGGGAATTACCTTGGCCGCCCCGACGAGGCGCTGGCAAGCTTCAGTTACCACGCCCCGTCGGCCGAGGCGATCGCACAACCGACCCACGCGGGTTAACGCCTGCCAGCCGGCTGGCCTGTTTCAATCCAGCTTCATGCCGTTGCGCCTCTCCCACTGCCTGATATTCTCCCGTGCATCCCTGAAATAGGCGGTACGCTTCAGCAGTGCGAGCATGATGCGGTTGAGGATACGTCCCGCGGTACGCATGGGCCGGATGACGTCGAAGAACAGCACCACCCGCTGCTCCCCGGTATTGTTCTGCACCTCGTGTTCAAAGGAGTCGTCGAACACGATGCACTTGCCCTCATCCCAGTGGAGAATCCGGTCATCCACCCTGATCCAGCACTGCTCGCGCTGTGCCGGGATGATGAGTCCCAGATGGATGCGCACGATGCCCCTGGTCGGCCCTTTATGGGGCGGTATGCGATAACCGGGTTTAAGGATGGAGAACCACGCATTCTGCAGTTCCGGGCACCTTTCCAGCAGCCGGGTAGTCTCGGGGCAGCGCTCACAGTTACTGTCGACGCGGTGGCCGAGGCCGTAAAAAATGAAGGTTTTCCAGTTGTCGCCCTTCGAGATGCGTTTCTGGTCCGGTGATATGTCATGGAACGATGGCAGTGAGTCCCGGTCCTGCAGCACCACGTCCAGTTCCGCGCGAATCTTTTCCCAGTTGGCCTCGAAATCCCTGACCCACGGGAAGATGGCAGGATCGAATACCGGTGCATCACCGATCAATGACTGACTGCTGATAAAGCGGTCGGTCAGATGCAGGACACGTTTGCCGATTTTCTTGACCCGGCTGCGGCGCAGTTTTTCCAACCCTGAAGCGGTTACCATGCATATACCTGTCTGATCAGTAGCGAGCGAGACTGACAGCCCCGGGCTTTCAGGTCCTGAGTGTCACGTCGTATTATACGTTCTCTGCTGGCCGAAGAACGGCACAGGAGCAACAGAATAATGCAACCAACAGACCGCTTTCCCGACTTCTTCGTGGTTGGCGCGCCGCGTTGCGGCACCACGGCGATCAGCAAATACCTTGCGAGGAATCCGCACATCTGCTTTTCCCGGCCCAAGGAACCGCACTTCTTCTCCATTGCCCTGCATGAAAAGCCGGATGCGGACCTGTACAGCGACTACCTGGCGCTGTTTTTTCCTCACTGCAGCAGTGACTACCAGGCAACAGGAGAAGGCTCGGTCTCCTACCTCTATTATCCCGCGGCAATCAGGCACATCCAGCAGTCAAATCCGCACGCACGCTTTATCGTCATGGCGCGCAATCCGGTCGAAATGATTCACTCCTATCACGCACGGTTACTGGCCATCCTCGATGAGGACGTGGAGGATTTTGCAACCGCCTGGGGTCTTCAGCAGGCGAGGGCGCGGGGCGAGCAGCTACCCGAACACTGCCGAACACCCTATCTCCTGCAGTATGCGGAGATCGGCAGGATCGGCAAGCACATCGAGCAACTGTTCCAGACCGCCGGGCGCGAGCATTGCCACGTGGTAGTGTTCGATGATTTTATCAGTGATACGCTCGGCTGCTACCGGCAGGTACTGGATTTCATCAATGTGGATTACGACGGGCAGACGAAATTTCCGCCGGTAGAGCTCACCAAGTTTTACCGGTACCGCTGGCTGCACCTGCTGCTGAAGCGCCCACCCATGAGGGTGATGAAATACACCCTCAACATCGAACAGCGTGCCCGCCGCAAGGGCAGGAAAAAGTCACGGCTAAAGCGCCTGCGAAAATGGCTGCTCAGAAAAAACACCGTGGTCAGAAATCGGCCACCGCTGGATGCGGCGATGCGCACACAGCTGCAGGAGACGTTCTCCGATGATATTGAGAAACTCGGCCACCTGCTGGATCGTGATCTCAGTCACTGGCGCTAGACTGTCGGACCTGGGCGATCGTAGCGACTAACGAAATACCCCGCGACGATACAGCCGCCATACCAGCCCCCAGCCATAGATAAGCGGATGGCGCCTCACCTTCGGACTCACCTCGACGGGAACCCCGGTGTGACGCTCCAGTTTCCAGGCGATGTAATCGATGCCACCCTGAAAGGTGAAGGTCGCCTTCATCAGTCTCAACAGCGACAGCAGCTTGCCCTGTACGCGACGCAGCCACCAGCCCGCACGGCCCAGCATGCGGGTGTGCCGCGGGATGCTGACAATGTAGTGCAACGATGATGCCCCCTGCTCGCGCTTGACCCCGAACGGCACCGCATCCATCGCCAGGGAGGTGACCGCACGGTAATGTTCCCGCCCGGCTTCATAGAGATGAATGGCACGTCCCGGCTTCTCTGCACGCAATTCGGCCCGGTAACTGAGCGCCAGTCCCTGCTGCCAGATTGCAGCACACTCCAGCTGTTCGGGCAGTGCGGGCAGCACCCGGGTGAGGAAGGTCAGTAGCGCCTGCGCAAGTGCCCCGTGTATCCGCCGGCGGGTCTCACTATCGCGCCTGTAGAGCAGTCCACAGGGTTGCGAGAAACGCCCCCACAGGTAGGAAT
>JBATFE010000145.1:0-3224 GCA_049664445.1 Gammaproteobacteria bacterium | reverse complement strand
TCGAACCCTCGATGGGCTTTTAACCCATACTCCCTTAGCAGGGGAGCGCCTTAAGCCACTCGGCCATCTCTCCAGAACATACAAATTTAAGCTCGTCCCGCATTATATCGAACTTACGTTCGGGATTACTCGGGGCTACGCCCCTCGCCCCTTCGGGGCCGCCGGCAGAGCCGGCGTTGTCTCGCACCTGTGGTGCTCGGCTCGAACCCTCGATGGGCTTTTAACCCATACTCCCTTAGCAGGGGAGCGCGTTACTCGGGCCTCTTTACTACTCGTGACCGAAGACCCGAGCCCTTTTGAGCCGCCGTCACATGCTCCGGCGTTCAAGGCACCGCTCTACAGTGCTTATGTCAGCCACTCTGCCATCTCTCCGGTAACGTTGAATACAGACAGGCAGATAAACCTGAATGCATCAGGATGCCAGCCCGGGGGCGTAGCATACCGTTGCGGTAATATCAGGTAAAGAATAGAACTCGATTTTTTGTCGCTCTGCCAGCCCTAGCCGGTACCGTTCTGCTGGTCCTGCTCGTTTTTAATACGGTCGTAGATTTCTTCCCTGTGAACGGCGACATCGCGTGGGGCATTGACACCAATCCTGACTTGATTGCCCTTTACACCAAGAACAGTGACTGTGATTTCGTCACCAATCATTAATGTCTCACCCACCCTTCTCGTCAGAATTAACATAATCATCCTTCCCCTGCTTAGGGCCTGTATCTCCGCCAGGCTCGTTTATTAATTGTAGTAGACACTGAACCCCTGTGAGGGTTCGAGCAATACTTTATAAATATTAAATTTGTCCGGATTCATCGCATAGTAATTCAGAACGTAATAAGAATCTCTACCAGTCAGCCTATGATTCATGTTAACAAACGCAAGAAACCACCTGATATCTATACATTTTGTGGCTCAGCCAGGTTGAAGGCCTCATGCAGGGCGCGCACGGCCAGCTCAAGATATTTCTCATCAATTACCACTGATATCTTGATTTCCGAGGTTGAAATCATCCTGATGTTGACCCCTTCTTTTGCAAGGGTTCCAAACATGGTGGACGCTATACCGGCGTGTGAGCGCATCCCCACACCCACCAGCGAGACTTTCACGATCTTGTCGTCTCCGCTGACCTCGGCTGCCCCCAGCTCGGTGGCAGTGTGCGTGAGTGTATCGAGCGCGCGCTTGTAATCGCTGCGATTGACGGTAAACGTGAAGTCAGTCGTCGCCCCGTCCGGTGCAATGTTTTGCACAATCATGTCCACTTCGATATTCGCATCCGCAATCGGTCCCAGCAGCTGGTGGGCGACACCGGGAGTATCGGGCACGCCGAGAATCGTTAACTTCGCCTCGTCACGGTTGAAGGCGATACCTGATATCTGCGCCTGTTCCATCTTTTCATCCTCATAGGTTATCAGCGTGCCCTCGCCTTCCTCGAATGACGACAGCACGCGCAGCGGCACATTGTAGCGACCGGCAAAACTGACCGAGCGGATCTGCAACACCTTGGATCCGAGGCTGGCCATCTCCAGCATTTCCTCGAAGGTTATACGATCGAGACGCCGTGCCTCCGGCACCACGCGCGGATCAGTGGTGTAGACACCATCCACGTCGGTATAGATCTGGCATTCATCTGCCTTCAGCGCAGCCGCCAGCGCAACAGCCGTGGTGTCAGAACCGCCACGACCGAGGGTGGTGATGTTGCCATCGTCATCGACACCCTGAAAACCGGCCACCACAACGACACGCCCCGCATCAAGGTCCGCATGCATACGCTTGTCGTCGATCTCGCGAATGCGTGCCTTGTTATGCGCACTGTCGGTAAGTATGTGAACCTGGCCTCCCGTGTAGGAGCGCGCCGCGCAGCCGCGGTGTTGCAGCGCCATGCTCAACAGGGCAATGGTCACCTGCTCTCCGGTTGCCAGTAACACGTCGAGCTCCCGCGGCGACGGCTTGTCGCTGATTTCATCCGCAAGTGTCAGCAAGCGATTGGTTTCACCACTCATGGCGGAGACCACCACCACGACACTGTTGCCCTGGTCACGGGTTGCAATAATCTTTTCCGCCACGGCCGCGATGCGTTCGGGCGTACCCACGGAGGTACCGCCGTATTTCTGTACGATGATGGCCATGGCGGCTAGAACCTGGCCTCCACCCATGCGGCGACTGACCGAAGTGCCGCATCAAGATTCTCCGGCTGGTTACCGCCGGCCTGTGCCATGTCCGGCCGGCCACCACCCTTGCCACCAACCTGCATGGCGACCTGGTTAACCAGTTCGCCGGCCTTGATGGTAGCCGTCTGGTCTTTGGTCACACCGGCAACCAGCGTGATCTTGTTGCCGTCAACTGCCCCCAGCACCACCGCGGCCGAACCCAGCTTGTTCTTCAACTGGTCCAGCGTGTCTCGCAGCGTTTTCGTATCTGCACCATCCATACGTGCAGCCAGCACCTTGATACCGTTAATCTCGACAGCCTGCGCAGCGAGGTCACTGCCCTGGGTACTGGCGAGTTTGCCTTTCAGCTGCTGCAGTTCCTTTTCCAGGGAACGATTCTTTTCCTGCAACTGTGCGACCTTTTCAACGACATCATCGCGGTTACCTTTCACCAGCTCGGCAATACGTTGCACACGCGATTCATTGGCCTCGACCCAATACAGCGCCGACTCTCCGGTCACTGCCTCGATGCGGCGCACACCGGACGCGATACCGGTCTCCGCGGTTATCTTCAGCAAGCCGATGTCACCGGCATGCTGTACGTGAGTACCTCCGCACAGTTCAACCGAAAAGTCACCGATGGACAGTACCCGCACCTTGCACCCGTACTTCTCGCCAAACAATGCCATGGCCCCCGACTGCAAGGCATCATCGACGGACATGACACGGGTCTCGGCAGGGGCATTGGCACGAATCTGTTCATTGACAAGCCGCTCGACGCGTTCCAGTTGTTCCGCCGTCAACGGCTCATAATGCGTAAAATCAAATCGCAGGCGCTCGGGTTCGACCAGCGATCCCTTCTGCTGCACATGATCACCCAGCACAGTGCGCAAGGCTGCATGCAACAAGTGTGTGCCGGAGTGGTTGAGGATGGTGGACTGACGAAGTTCACTGTCAACATAGGCGTTCACGGCATCATTCACGCGCAGCACACCTTCGGTCACATTTCCTATGTGAGTGAAGACACTGCCCTGTTTCTGCGTGTCATGCACCTCGAAGCGTGCACTGCTGGATTCCAGT
>JBATFE010000144.1:0-5034 GCA_049664445.1 Gammaproteobacteria bacterium | reverse complement strand
ATTATCGGCCTCACCGCTGCCCTGTGTATCACGTTCTATACGCAGCATGTCGCTGTAAAAATGCTGCCCTTTGATAACAAGCCCGAGTTTTCGGTGATTGTTAACATGCCGGAAGGCACCGCCATGCCGGATACGGCAAACGTGACCATGCAAATAGCCGAGGCCGTTCGGGCAATACCGGAGGTAACCGCGGTGCAGGCCTACACGGGTACCGCGCAGCCGTTTAATTTCAACGGTATGGTGCGCCACTACTACCTCCGCCAGCGTGCCTGGGAAGGCGATCTGCTGGTCATGCTGAAGGACAAGAACGAACGTGAACGTGGTAGTCATGAAATCGCTGTTGAGGCACGCAAGATCCTAAAGCCCATTGCTGATCGCATGGGCGCACGTATCGCCGTTGTTGAAATGCCCCCCGGCCCACCGGTGCTGAATACCGTTGTTGCCGAGGTGCACGGACCCGATGCAGAAACACGGCGCCAGGTCGCTGCCGACATGCTGGCCATGTTCGAGGCCGTTGAGGACGTGGTGGATGTCGATACCTACATGACAGACCCGTATGAATACTGGCGCTTCGATGTGGATACCGAGAAGGCCGTCCGTCGCGGTATTTCGGTGGACACCATCAATGGCAGTCTGGCCATGGCAATGGGCAATTTCAAGCTGGGCGATATCAAGCGTGGGTCTGTCCTCGAACCGACCTATATCGTCATGAAAATCCCCCTGGCAATTCGCTCCCAGGTATCCCGTCTCGGTGATTTGCCGATCCCGACGAACGATGGCAAGACCATTCCGCTGTCTGAACTCGGTGAATTCAAGAAGGGCTACGAGGATCCCACAATCTACACCATCGACCTGCGTGGCATCGAATACGTGACGGCCGAGATGCAGGGCCGACTTGGCGCACCGATCTACGGCATGCTGGATATCGAGGACATGGTGAAGGAATACACCACACCGGACGGGGTCAAGATGGCGACCATGCCGTGGAATCTGTTTGGTCCGCCCGCGGATGACACTGTGTCCGCTTACGAATGGACCGGCGAATGGACGGTCACCTACGAGACCTTCCGTGATATGGGTGGCGCTTTCATGGCGGCGTTGATCCTGATTTACGGTCTCATCGTCTGGGAGTTCAAGAACTTCGCACTCGCAGGTCTGATTATGTCGCCAATACCCGTCACCATGATGGGCATCATCCCCGGCCACTGGATCATGGGTGCCGAATTCACAGCGACCTCCATGATTGGCATGATTGCCCTGGGTGGCATTATTGTGCGGCAATCCATCCTGATTGTTGAATTCGTGAAGATAGAAGTTGCCAAGGGTCGTGAGGTCAAGGAAGCTGCCGTAAGAGGCGCAGAGTTGCGCATGCGTCCGATTTTTATTACCTCGCTGACCCTGATGGCAGGTGCCTTTGCCATTCTGCAAGACCCGATCTTTAACGGCATGGCAATCAGCCTGCTGTTTGGTGCCGGTGTCGCGACTGTGATGGCGCTGTTGATTATCCCGCTGGGTTGTATCAGTGCGCGGCGGCAGTTCTACGTCGAAACCAGCGATGACGGCCAGATAAAAGTCAGCGCGGCATACGCGATGGTGGAACATGAAGCCGTGCAGCAGAAAGCCGAGAAGTCTGGCGGCACGTCCCTGTTTATGCGTTTGTGGGGTGCCATATTCTCTGTGTTCTCGTGGATATTTCTCATCATCAAGGCCATGTTCACCATGATCGGGATGGGATTCAAGTCATTGTTTGGTCGTTCGGGTGGCGGTACGCCACCCCCACCGCGGCAACCGGGAGGAGGGACTCCGCCACCACCACGGGGCGGTGGCACGCCACCCCCACCACGGCAGACACCGCCGAGCACACCCCGGGGTACACCTCCGCCACCACGGGAAGTTATACCCAGTGAGGCGAAAGCAGTAACACCGCCACCACGGGAAGCCCCGTCGAGCAAGGTCAAGGGCACGCCACCGCCACCACGGGAAGCCCCGCCAGGCAAGGTCAAGGGCACGCCACCGCCACCGCGGGAAATGCCGCCGGCAGCGAAGGTTGGAACGCCGACCCCTGCGCCCGTGAAAAAGACGACTGCGACCAGCGAAACACAAGAAGCGGCTGCCGTGGACAAGACTCATACCGATGAAGATACAAACGGAGCTGTCGGCAACAAACGGCGTGGTATACGCTTGAAGCAGGATTTGGACTAAGCTGGTAATAACAGTATCAATAAGCAACCAGTGCTATAAACGCAGGAGCAGATAATGAAGAATCCATATGAATTTGTCGGTGGTGCGGTTGTCTTATCATTATTATTGGCGGCTGCCCCTGCGCTTGCGGATGAATCGGCACCGAACACTGCGTTTACCTACAGGGATGACTGGGCGCTTGTATCGGCACCGCCACCACCCGGACCCTATCGTGCGGTTAATATTGATCCCCGCGTACCGGGCGTAGATGCCATACCGCCATTGCCTATGGATGCCGTTAGCCCACACTCCGAAGATCCCATCCCGGCTGAGGCAATGGCTAACGCACCAGCTGCCGGGATACCGGCAACCCGGCAACCAGCAGATTCGCCTGTATCCGACCTGACATCGCCCCGGAAGGCAGCACCCGAAATGCCCGGAGTTACACAACGTGCCGTGCCGTCTCCACCGGGCTACTACTATCCTGCACCGTCGCGTTATCCGGCGCAGTCACATTCTGTTACACCTGCGGCACCAGCTGCTGCTTATCCCGGCTACCGGACCCAACCTGGCTATGGTTACTATGGTTCACCGGCATACAGACAGGGACAGGTACCACCACCTCCCGTGTATGATTCCATGATGAGGAATCAGTATCCGGCTGGAAAGGGGGGCACCTTGAGGTGAAGCTCTTCCATCACACAATTAACTGCTATGATTCAGCACTCAGTATCATTTAAAGCGACATGGGTATTGAGATTTCTACTATTAATTTCAGTCGTATTGATAAGTGCCTGTGATAAAGATGAAATTATTAAACAACAAACACAGTCAGAACCCACTGAACCGTCATTACCCGTCAGGGAATGGTATCCCGCGCCTAAACAACGGCAGCAGCCACCGGCTTATGCACCTGCACAACTACAACCTGTGATGGCACCATCAGCCTACCAGGGGAATACTGTTCAACAGCCGTGGGGCACCACGGCTCAGCAACCTGTCTACAGTACGCCTCAGTTCGTGTACCAGGCACAATCCCCGGTGAATCAATATCAACAGCCTCAGGTATGGGCAAGCCAACAACCCGGGGTCACGTACCAACAACCAATGGATCCCCAGTATCAATATCAGTATGCCCCGCGTCCCTGGGGCAATATAACGCCACCAAAAAGCAGTCAGAACGCCACCAGGTCAACTGATACCTGGCCACAGGGAGGCTATGTTGCACCGTGGAGCGTGCCGCAAACGGGCGGCTATCAGAGCGGGACAGCTGCAGGACAACCGGGCCAGATACCCGGAGCTGTATATTACGACTACAACTGGTAATGTCTCCTGGAGGAGCATGCACCACTTAAATATATAAACAACAGGGCTGCTGGAGCTCGTTTGAGATTATAGATAGGGTCGGTATCGACCATATGGCCCTGATCAGGGCCTGGAGAACATTGGATTAATACCGGAATACCGGTATTCTGATGTGGTCAGCAATAGTAACTCCTCGCGGTTGCTGATCCTGGAAGGTTGGCGGGGATTGACGCTTGTAGTTTAGCTGCAGGTAATTCTTAATGAAACAAGAGGTATTACGAGTATGAAAATGCTAACAAAAACTTTGTGTGTGGCCGCAATTGCCGGTCTTGCTGCTCTCCCGATGACATCCGCACATGCGTGGGGTGGCTGGGGCGACCGTGGCTATGGTGGCAATGACTGGGACGGCTGGGGTGATGGCTATGGCGACGGCGATTTCGACGGCGACTTTGGCTTCAACATGAGCGGCAGCGGCCGCGGCCGCGGCAGCGGTTATGGCCGTGGTTATGGCCGTGGTTATGGCGATTACTATGGCGGTCGTGGTTATGGCTATGGTCCTGGCTATGGTGGTTATGGTCCCGGCTATGGCGGTTATGGTGCTCCATACGGCGGTGGTTATCCGATGGCTCCATACGGCGTAGCACCGGTAGCACCGGCAGCACCTGCTGCTGCTCAGTAAGCAGGGTTGATCGTGAGCGGGCCCTGCGCAGCAATGCGCTGTGGCTCGTTTTACGTTTTCCATTGGCTAACAGGTAAAAATTCAGGTAATGATCACTGTTATCGCTAACCTCAAGGGTGGTTCCGGGAAGAGTACCGTCGCATTCAATCTTGCGGTGTGGCTGGAAATCAACGGTCATCATGTGGTTGGCTATGATCTGGATCCGCAATGTACCTTCAGTGATCTCGGCATGTTGCGCAAGGAGATCGGCAATAAACCTGACCTTGAAATTCATCCCGTACGTGCCGTACTGAAAGAACAGTTGTTGTCACACGATGGTGCAGAGGTCATCGTCGATGTGGGTGCAGCCAACATGGCCGCCATGAAGGAAGCTATGACAGCAGCAGACCGGATACTTATTCCGGTTCCGCCAAGCCAGGCGGATGTGTGGGCAACCCAGCGTTTCCTGCATATCATTGGCCCGGATCTTGAGGCATTAAAGGTCAACGGCGTCCATAAAACACTGGCGTTTGTTAACCGCGCCGACACCAACAAATCCATCCGTGAAACACATGAAACCGAAGCGGCATTGAAAATGCTGCCCGGTATCGATGCTGTTTTGCCTTACAGGTTAAGAATGAGAACCGGTTTTCGCCGCTCACTCAGCGAGGGTCTGACGGTATTCGAAATGTGGCCGCGCGGCAAAGCAGCTGATGAGCTGCGCGCACTGGCCCGGGCGCTCTATCCTGATGTTGTTAATCACTGATCTATCCAGGCTCAAGGAGCAGGCATGATGAATCTTCTTGCACGCATTCTCAGTCACGGTTTTGCATTTGCCGTCGTTGCGTTAATCATTATCGTTTTAATGTACCGTGGCGAGTTCACGGCAT
>JBATFE010000143.1:0-2653 GCA_049664445.1 Gammaproteobacteria bacterium | reverse complement strand
GGGTTTCGTTATTTCAACGTCTATGGTCCGCGCGAGCAGCACAAGGGCAGTATGGCCAGTGTCGCCTACCATCTCAGCCGGCAGCTCGGGGACGGCAGGAATCCATGCCTGTTTGAGGGCTGTGACGGGTATGGCAATGGCGAGCAGCGCCGTGACTTTATCTATATCGATGATGTCGTGGATGTGAACCTCTGGTTCCTCGATAACCCCGACAAGTCGGGTATCGTCAATCTCGGGACCGGACGCTGCCAGAGTTTCAACGAGGTTGCCAATGCGGTGATTGCCTGGCACGGTCGGGGCAAGATTGAATACATCCCCTTTCCCGAGCATCTGCGTGGCCGCTACCAGAGCTTTACCGAAGCGGATATGAGTACCCTGCGTGGCCTCGGTTACGACAGGCCATTCAAGTCGGTGGAGCAGGGCGTGCCGTTGTATATGGACTGGCTAAAGCGGGAATAGCTGGCCGGCGCGCTGTCCTGTTGAGAAAACTCTACACGTTCCTGCTCTATCTGTTTGCGCCAGTGGTGTTGCTGCGGCTTGCCTGGCGCGGCCTGCAGGCCCCGGATTACTGGCGCCGCTGGCCGGAACGCTTTGCCTTCATTGAGCCGCCACTGGGCAAGCAGGTCATCTGGATACATGCCGTGTCGGTCGGTGAGGTACAGGCGGCCGCGCCGATGCTGCGTGCCCTGCTGGAACGATGTCCGGAACATTCGCTGCTCGTCACCACGGTGACGCCGACGGGTTCTGCCCGGGTGACGGCCCTGTTCGGTAAGGAGGTGGCGCATGTGTATGCCCCCTATGATCTGCCGGGCGCAGTGGCGAGGTTTTGCGGGCGTGTCCAGCCGCAGCTGGCGATCATCATGGAAACCGAGCTCTGGCCGAACCTTTTTCATCATTGCAAGCAACGCGGCGTACCGCTGTTGCTGGTCAATGCGCGCCTCTCGGCCCGTTCTGTTGACGGTTACCGCCGCGTGCGAAGCCTGGCGGGCGAGACGCTGGCGGCCGTTGCGGAGATCGCCGCCCAGAGTGAGACCGATGCACGGCGCTTCGAGAGTCTCGGTGCAAATCCCGCTACCATTACGGTAACCGGTAACCTGAAGTTTGAGCAACGTATCCTGCCGAGCCTGCTGGAGCGCGCAGAGGTATTGCGGCGTGACTGGGGGGTAGGCAGAGCGGTCTGGATTGCCGCCAGTACCCATGAAGGCGAAGATGAGCTGTTGCTGGATGTGTTCCGGCAGTTACGCAAACAGTTCGGTCATTGCCTGCTGGTGCTGGTGCCGCGCCATCCCGAGCGCTTTGAAGCTGTTGCCGCATTGAGCAGGCAGCACGGCTACAGCACCGTGTTGCGCAGTGAACATGCCGCCTGTACGGCCGAGACCGGTGTGTATGTCGCGGACACGATGGGTGAATTACCGCTGCTGTACGCGGCATCGGACGTTGCCTTCGTGGGCGGCAGCCTGGTTGCACATGGCGGACATAATCTGCTGGAGCCGGCAGCACTGGGCATACCGGTCGTCACCGGACCGCATGTGTTCAACTTTACTGAAATCTGTGAATTACTGGTGTCTGCCGGTGCCGCGGTGCAAGTAGCGGATAGTGACGAGCTGCTGCAAACCGTCAGCCGCTGGCTGGGGGATGCCAACGAACGTCACCGGGTTGGCCAGCTGGGCCGCCAGGTGGTGGAGAAGAATCGCGGTGCCTTGCAGGCCGTGATGGCCATCATCGAGCGCTATTTGTAATTCTTTCCGTTCTACGATTACACCATTGCCTGCAGCAGCGGCATCCTCGCCGCGAATGCATTTCGTTATGCCACAAATCGCGACGAGGACGCCGCTCCTACATGGCGCTGTATTTCACACCGCGCCGTTTTGCCATGGACTCGCCGATAACAGCCAGTTCCTGGTGACTCAGGCTGTTACTGGCCAGCGGCAGCAATTCCCTGTTTTCACGCGCGATATGTTGCCGGTAGAGCGTGCCGAATTCCTGCGCCGCCTGTTTGAAGGCGCTGCTGAAGCCAGCTTCCGGCGGCTGTTTCAGTTCAGGTGCCATGCTGTCCCACAGGGCATCCAGTGTGGCATGTTCCTTTTTCAGGGTATGTATCAGCTCCGCGATCTTGAGGGACTGCCGGTTAAGGCGCGGGAACAGGTCTTCCTCTTCATCGCGGTGATGTAACGCTGCACTCTGTGAAAAATAGCGGCTGATGCTACGGGCAGCCTCGCGTGCCGCAGCATCGAGGCTGTCCTTGTCGACCAGGGTGCTCAGCAGTTCGCAATGGGCCAGCATCTTCTCATGGCAGGCGCGTAACAGCCCGATCGGGTCATCGAATCCGGGCAGGTTCTCTGGCAGGCTTGTGTCAGTGGTGGTCAATGTCTGGTCTCCCCGGTTCCGGCGGGTGAGTGTACGCCGGGTTTGCTGGCATTATAGCGATACTGCGATATAGTCTCACCTTGATGAGTGATTCACGCCCGATCCTGTTCCTGTCTGTGCTGTTGCTGGCGGCCTGTTCGACCAGCCCGCCACAGAATATCACTGACAGCTGTGAAATCTTCGCGGACAAGAGCGGCTGGTACCGGGATGCGAGCAAGGCCTTTGATCGCTGGGGAACGCCCATTCACGTGCAGCTGGCGATTATTTACCAGGAGTCAAGGTTCGT
>JBATFE010000142.1:0-3611 GCA_049664445.1 Gammaproteobacteria bacterium | reverse complement strand
CACAGGAAACTGGGCAAGACCTGTACCGTAAAGGTCTATCCGATGCGTGTCACCAGGATCTACAAGCGCTGGCCGGAAATCGACCGGGATCGCGAGTGGGTGTCACTGAAGAAGGCGCTGAAGCGGGTCAGTAATAACGGTTTAAGGCAGGTCATCAGGAAGCTGCCGGCAACAATTTGAGTGGCTGGCGTTGCCATCGTTGCCCGCAGCGTCCGCCAGCACACAAGGACCGAATCAGACGCACCCGCAGGAGCGGATCGCATCCGCGATCGCTAGCGGTTGTTTTTTATCATGGCTCGACGCGCTCTGGCGGGAAGTGACAGATGAAGGTACTGCCACCCCCCACCTTGCTGATAATTTCCAGTTCTGCCTCGTGGCGTTCGAGTGCGTGCTTGACAATGGCCAGCCCGAGACCTGTGCCCCCGGTGTCGCGTGAATGACTGGCATCGACACGATACAGACGCTCGGTCAGTCGCGGGATATGGCGGGCTGCAATACCACCGCCGCTATCAGTGACACTGAGATGAGCGCCCTCAGGATCAACCTGCCACCGGATTCTGACTTCTGCCTGGTTCGGGGTGTGTTTGATGGCATTGGTGACCAGGTTTGAAAAGGCGGTACGAAGTTCCTTTGCGTTGCCACGCAAGCCGGCTGGCGAACAAATATCCAGTTGCAGGACATGCTGTGCCGGCCCACTCAGGGCGCGCGCCTCCTCGACAATCGCTGTCAGCATCGTCGCTATAGGAACCTGCTCGTCAGCTGCGGATTGCGGCTGCATTTCAAGGCGTGACAATGTCAGCAGGTCGGACACCAGTTCATTCATGCGGCGTGCCTGTTGATGCATCAGCTCGGTTGATCGCGGCAGTGTGGCCAGATCAGGTTTATCCGTGTTCAGCTGTTCAGCAAGACCGGATATGACGGTCAGGGGGGTGCGCAGTTCATGTGACACATTGGCCACGAAATCACGCCGTGCCGTATCGAGGTAATACTGGCGGGTGATGTCTCGTGCCACGAGCAATAGCCGTTTGGCTCCATGTGTCAGGTGAGCAATAAAAACCGACAGGATCTTCGCCCGGTTTGCCGGTGAGGTAATGACCACTGGCGTGGAAAAATCAGTGCCTGCCAGATATTCACCGAGTAGCGGGTCCGGTGCCAGGGCGGTCAACAAGCGGCCCTGTGCATCCGGCCAGACGATACCCAGCAGGTTGCCGGCAGCGGTGTTGGACCAGTCGATCAGGCCTGATGGATCCAGGATGACCACGGCATCGGGCAGGGTGTTGACCGTGTCCCGAAAACTCTCTAGTTGATACGAGAGCTCGCGCTTGCGTGTGTCATGGCTGGCGTACAGTGCCTGAATCTCCCGGATGACACCGCGCCATAGACCATAAGGCCGCGGCCCCTGTTGTCCGTCTTGCCCGAGCAGGTGCGTTAGCCGGGTTAGTTGATACACATGCCAGCCAAGGTACGCCAGCAGGCCGAGTAACAGGCAGACCAGCAAATGTCCCGTCAGGGCACCGGCCAGGCCTGCCATGAGCACGGTCCCGAGGAACAACCGGAGTTCTTCTTGCCAGTGGTTGGGCATGCTGAACATCATACTACGGAAGGGCGATTAGCCGCGTCAGGTTGCGCAAACCGGGGCCGTGCGCTGCAGCGGCCGCTCTCTCAGTCGCGGCTGGAAAAGCGGTAACCGGCACTGCGCACCGTCTGGATAAGGCGGTCGTGTCCGGAAGGTTCGAGTAGTTTGCGCAGGCGGCGTATATGTACATCAACAGTACGTTCTTCCACGAAGGCCGTGTCCCAGACCTGCTCGATCAACTGTTGACGACTGTAGACACGTTCCCGATGACGCATGAAAAAATGCAGCAGGCGGTATTCCAGGGGTGACAGCTCCACAGGGATTTCCGCCGCGCTTACGCGACATGTCCCCGGGTCAAGCAACAGGCCGTCGACCTCCAGCCGTTCCTTGTCGTCGTGCGGTGCAGTGCGGCGCAGTACTGCCTTGATCCGTGCCAGTAATTCATTGACAGAGAAGGGCTTGGAAATGTAATCATCGGCAGCGGCTTCGAGTGCGGCAATCTTGTCTTCCTCCTGGTCACGCGCCGTCAGCATGATGATGGGAGGGGTGCTGCCGGATTTATCATGTTGCAGCTGGCGGGCAAACTCAAAACCGGATTGTCCGGGCAGCATCCAGTCGAGGAGTATCAGGTCAGGCTGTCGGGAAGCGATCAGCTGCCGTGCTTCCAGCACATTGCCGGCCTCGAGCCATGTGTAACCCTCGCGGGTCAGCGCCATGCCGACCATTTCGCGGATGGCAGGATCATCATCAACAACCAGGATGCAGGACATAACTGGAAGGCCAGGCTGGCGAGTCAGGACATCAAAGGAACGGGATGGACGGAGCCTATCACAGGACTGCAGACTGACTGAAAGGTGTTAACACATCAGGGTTATCCGTTAATACGCGCGGCTAGCCGTAACGACCCTCGATATAGTCGGCAGTCTCCTTTTTTTCCGGCGTGACGAACATGTCTTCGGTTGCGGTGTGTTCCACGACCTTGCCCATCAGCATGAAGATGCATTCTTCACTGGCGCGCCGTGCCTGGGCCATGTTGTGGGTCACGATGAGGATGGTGTACTGGCCACGCAGTTCCCAGATCAGTTCTTCCACGGCCTCGGTCCCCTTGGGATCAAGCGCGGAACAGGGTTCATCCATCAGCAGCAGGCCCGGCTTGACGGGCAGCAGACGGGCGATACACAGTTTCTGCTGTTCCTCCAGCGAGAGCTCGGTGCCCTTGCTATCCAGCCGGTCCTTGACCTTGTCCCATAACAGCACCTGGCGGAGGGCGCTCTCGGCGATATCATCCTGCTCACTGCGCGAGGCGCGTTTGCCCCCGGTGTGCAGGTTATAGCCAAACAGTACATTGTCACGGATGGAAATCGGCAGGGGATTCGGTCGCTGGAAAACCATGCCGATTTGTTTTCTGACCTGAACGAGTTCCACGGCCGGGTCATAGATGTTGTTACCGTAGACATTGATACTGCCATCGATACGCACATAGCCAAGTCGCTCGTTGATGCGATTGACGCTGCGCAGGAAGGTTGACTTGCCGCACCCGGAAGGCCCGATCAGGGACGTGATGATGCCTTGCTTGATGTCGAGATCGACGTCGAACAGGGCCTGAAACGTCCCGTACCAGAGATTCAGTTTCTCTGTGTGGATGGCATATTCCAGCGGATTTTCAATGACTGCCTGGCTGCTTGTATTCATCATTTGTCCTGAGCTGTTTCCATGGGCGCCGTAATTTCTCTCGCAAAGACGCCAAGAAAGAAAAACTAATATGCATTTATAGCAATAGGTTTTACCTTTGCGATCTTTGCGTCTTGGCGAGAGTTATTTTGGATGGAAACCAATAATACTTGTTTCACCCAAACCGTCCCTCAACGTAATCGCGGGTACGGGTATCCTTGACCTCGCCGGTAAACAGGTCCTCGGTCTCGCCGATCTCGACACATTCGCCATTGAGGAAAAACGCCGTACGGCTGGCAAGCCGCCGCGCCTGCTGCACCAGATTGGTGACCAGGATAATGGTCATTTCCTGTTTCAGTTCCTT
>JBATFE010000141.1:0-7364 GCA_049664445.1 Gammaproteobacteria bacterium | reverse complement strand
GCCAGGACCACTATGACAGCTTCCTGCAGAGTGGCGTTTCCGGGCACCGGGTAGACAGTTTCTACTACCCGGAAAAGGCCGTCGCGCGCTGCAGTGAATGCCACATGCCGCTGCTCCCCTCAGACGACCCGGCGGCACGCAATTTCAACGACAGTGAGCAGCGCAGTGTGCACAATCACCAGTTCCCGGCCGCCAATACCGGCATCACCCGGCTGCTGGATCTGCCTGACTGGGTCATGCAGGCCCAACAGCAGCGTCTCAGCGATGTCACCCGCATCGATATCTTTGCGCTCAAGGAAGACGGCCGCATCGATGGTGAGCTGCATGCCCCGCTGCGACCATCACTGCCGGAACTGGTACCCGGGGAGCGCTACCTGATCGAGATTGTCATCCGCACCACCGGGGTCGGACATCACCTGACGCAGGGCACTGCTGATTCCAATGAACTGTGGCTGGATGTGAGCGCCACGGCCGATGGCAAGCCCATCGGCCGCAGCGGCAGCCTGGATTCAGAGGGCGCCGTCGATCCCTGGTCATACTTCGTCAATGCCTATGTACTGGACCGGCAGGGCAGGCGCATTGACCGCCGCAACGGTCAGGACATCTTTATCGCCCTCTACGACCACCAGATCCCGCCGGGCGCCGCGACCGTGGTGCATTACCTGCTGCAGATACCTGAAGACGCACAAGGGCCGCTGGCCATCGGGGCACAGCTGAAGTACCGCAAGTTTGACACCACCTACCTGCGCCACCTGCAGGGCGAGCAGTTCTCCGGCAATCAGCTGCCGATCACGGTGATGGCCTCCGACCGGCTGCTGCTGCCACTACAGGGCCAGCTGGATGATCTCGATGAACAACAACCCCCGGCTATCAGGCCCGGTGAGCGCTGGAATGACTATGGCATTGGACTACTGCGTGAAGGCAACAGTGGTTCCAGCAAGGGCGAGCTGCGCCAGGCGCAACAGGCCTTTGAACAGGCAGAGGCACTCGGTGAAGACAGCGGCGCATTGAATCTGGCGCGTGTGTTCTTCAAGGAAGGCCAGCTTGAAGAGGCGGCAACGGCGCTACGGCGAGCGACTGAAAAACAGGTACCGCCGTGGACAGTCGCCTGGTACAGCGCACTCATCGACCGCGAGAACGGCCAGCTGGAGGCCGCGACCGGGACGCTCGCAGCCATCATCAACAACCAGTTCGCGGCGGCACGCCAGCGCGGCTTCGACTTTTCCTACGATGTCAGGGTATTGAATGAACTGGGCCGCACCCTGTACGAGCGCAGCCGGCAACTGCGCGGCACGCAGCAACACGAACTGCTGGTACAGGCACAGGGCTGGTTTGACAGGACCCTGCACATAGATCCTGAAAACCTTGCCGCGCATCACAACCTTGCCCTGGTGCATACGCAGCTCGGCAATACCGACAAGGCCGGGCAGCATCGATCATTGCATGAAAAATACCGCCCGAATGATCATGCCGTTGAACAGGCCGTCGCCATACACCGCCGTGAAAACCCCGCTGCCGATCATGCCGCCGCCGCCGTTGCCATCTATGACCTGGGCCATGGACTAAGCGGAGAGACCGAACAGCTGTCTCTGGGACAGACAGACGTCCACTCGGCATTTACGGCTGCAGGAGCGCTCCGCGAGCGCGAACAGGCCGGCCACTGAATTCGCGGGGTACCCGCCAGGGCACCGGGCATAAACAATCCGCTCCTACAGCTACAGAACCGGTATCTGAGAGAGAAGATGATGTACATCAATTCATCACTGCACACAGGGCTGTAGAATTGCGCTATCACTTCCATCATCAAACAAGCATTCATGACAAAGCAACATAATGATATTGACAGCACCCAGGCCGGCGAAGCCATTATTCGCCGCTGGTTTCTGCGCTCGCTGGCGGTCATCATGGGCATCGGCATAATCGGCGCCGGTATTGGCTGGTACCTGAGCCGCGACATGCCCGATGGCGCGATCGTTAATGAGGCTGTTGTGACGGGCCCGGTGATCGAGGAGCATGCACAGCCACAAGCCCCGCCGGCGGTAGTCTTCAGGGATATCACGGCAGCCGCCGGTATCGAGTTTGTGCATACCAACGGCGCCTACGGTGACAAGCTCATGCCGGAAACCATCGGTAGCGGGGCGGCCTTTTTCGATTACGACAATGACACAGACCAGGACCTGTTACTGGTGAACTCCAGCTGGTTTCCCGGGCATGAACAGGAGACACCGCCAACACTGGCACTGTACCGGAACGATGGCAGCGGCCGGTTCACCGACGTTACCCTGGAAACCGGACTGGCCATCAACTGCTACGGCATGGGCGTTGCGGCCGGTGATTACGACAACGACGGCTGGACTGACCTGTATATCACGACGCTGGGTGACAATATCCTGCTTAAAAACGGGCAGGGGCGCTTTACCGATGTAACGACGACCACGGGCACCGCCGGCCAGACCTCCGACTGGAGTACAGCAGCCGCCTTCCTTGATATCGACAATGATGGTGACCTTGACCTGTTTGTCGGCAACTATGTCCAGTGGTCACGCGAGATTGACCTGGAGATCGACTTTCGCCTCACCGGCGTGGGGCGTTCAATCGGTGCCCCCAACCATTTTTTCGGTACCACCAACCGGCTGTACCGTAATGAGGGTGATGGCCGTTTCAGCGACGTGTCCGCACCAGCAGGCATCATGATTACGGACCCCGTCACGCATGCACCGGCAGGCAAGACACTGTCAGTGGCCCCGGTAGATTATGACCGCGACGGCCTTATTGACCTGTTCGTGGCCAATGACACCACCCGGAACTTCCTCTATCACAACCTCGGCGAGGGACAATTCGAGGAGATCGGCGCCCTCGAGGGTATTGCCTATGACCGCAACGGCAAGGCCACCGGTGCCATGGGCATCGACGCCGCGTACTTCCGCAATGACGAGGACCTCGGCATCGGCATTGGCAACTTCGCCAACGAAATGAGCTCACTGTATGTCACGGCCGGCGGACAGCCGCCGTTTGCCGACGAAGCCATCCTGGAGGGTTTTGGACCGGCGTCACGCCTGGCACTGACCTTCGGACTGTTCTTCTTTGATTATGACCTTGACGGCCGGCTCGACCTGTTTCAGGCAAACGGCCACCTGGAAACAGAGATCAACCTCATGCAGTCCAGCCAGACCTATGCACAAGCCGCGCAGTTGTTCTGGAATTGCGGATCGGTCTGCCGCAGCCGCTTTGTTCCCGTCACCGACAGTGGCGATTTTTCCAATCCCATGGTTGGCCGCGGTGCCGCCTATGCGGATATCGACAGTGACGGTGACCTCGACGTGCTGGTCACCCAGAACGGCCGCCGGGCCGTGCTGTTCCGCAATGAACAGTCACTCGGGCATCATTGGCTGCGGGTCCGGCTGGTGGGGACTACCTCCAATAAAAACGCCATCGGTGCCATGGTGGAACTGTCGGTTGACGGCGATACCCAGCGGCGAATGGTGATGCCGACACGCAGCTACCTGTCGCAGTCCGAACTGCCAGTCACCTTTGGCATGGGTACCCGCAATGCACTGGATGAACTGCACATCACCTGGCCCGACGGCCAGCGGCAAACCGTTCCCGTGCCCGCCGTCGATGTCATGATGACCATCACCCAAAGCGACCAGCCATAGGTACAACATGTCATTACTCTACAGGCTTAAACTGCTCACATTAATCACCTTGCTGCTGGCCGGGCCACCTGCCATGGCGGGCGATGCCGCATCCGCGCTGCCCGAGTCCCTGGCAGGCAGTTTGCGCTCCATCCAGGAGGTCAGGCTGGATGACCTGGATACGCAGGCCCGGGACAGTATCCAGCTGGCACGGCGACAACTCAACGAGGCGCTGCAGGCACAACCCGTTCAGCTTGACATGCTGGCCGCCGCCTATGGTGAGCTGGGCGGACTCTACCTGGTGCACGCTGCCTTCCCGGCTGCCGAGGATTGTTACCACAATGCCGGGCAACTGGCACCCGATGAGTTCCGCTGGGCCTACTACGCGGCCTATCTCGCCGAGAAGGACGGGCGTACCCGGCTCGCCCTGGATCGCTACCGGCATGCGCAGACACTGGACACCGCCTACATGGCCCTCATGCTGCGGCTTGGGAACATCCTGCTTGACCTCAACGAACTGGAGCAGGCGCAGACAGCGTTTCAACAGGTCGTAAACGCCGTCGGGCTGGAGGCAGCGTCCCTGTATGGTCTCGGGCAGATTGCCCTGCTGCGGCGCGATTATGACACAGCCATTGATGCCTTTACCCGTGCCCTGGAGTACGATCCGGCCGCATCCCGCATACATTACCCACTGGCGCAGGCCCTGCGGGCAATACAGCGTAACGACGAGGCAAAAGCCCGGCTGGCACTGCGCGGTGACCAGCCACCTTCCTTCAGGGACCCGCTGATCGAGGGCATGGAAGCGCTGAAGATCGGCTCACGTTTCCAATTCTTGCAGGCCATGAGGGCTATCAAGCGCCAGGACTATGCAGCAGCCAGCAAGGCCTTTGCAGAGGGGCTGTCCGGCGAGCCGGACAACGTTCAGGCCCGCATCAGTTACGCACGCACGCTGTACCTTGTAGACAACAGGAGCGGGGCCCGGCAGGCACTGGAAGCAGCACTTGCCATGCAGCCGGACAACTCGCTGGGCCTGTTCCTGCTGGGGATACTGGCAGAAGAGGCGGGTGATACCGACAAGGCCGTCGCTTATTACCGTCTCGCGATTCGCTACACGCCTGATCATACCGGTGCGCATCAATACCTGGCCGATCTGTATTACCGTCAGGGCAACTACACAGCAGCTGCAGAACACTATGCCAGCAGTATCAGGGGAGAACCGAGCAATCTGGCGGCGACGATTCCCTACATAGGGACCCTGCTGCTGACTGATGCGCCTGCCGCCACCTTGATGGCCGCGCTTGAAACCGCAATTGATCGTTTTCCCGAATATCCCGGCTTCAAGTCCCTGCAAATACTGCTGCTGGCCGGCAGCCGTAATCCAGAGATTCAGGACCCGGAAACGGCACTGAAATACGCACAGCAACTGAACGATCAGTACCGAATACCACCGCACCAGGAATTGCTGGCGCTGGCCTACGCAGCATCCGGAGATTACCCGCAAGCGGTATCCATCCAGGAAGAGCTGCTGTCCTATGCGCGCCGCGCCATGCCGGGAGAGGCGGACCGCGTGGCACTAACCCTCGATTACTATCAGGACAAGACACTGCCCCCGCTGGATGAGCTTATCAACTATGCTGCGTTAGGGGCACAAGGGTTCAATGTCACCGCGGCGTTTCGCGATTACCCGGCAGCCCGGCCTTATTGAAGCATCGCTCACGCGCATAGCCCGGGCCAGCCTCTCGACCGGTACGCGGTCTCAGCCTCTCCTTGCGCTCCAGGATATACCGACGTTCCCTGCAGGCAAAAAAGGCGCACCCTGGGGTGCGCCCTATGCACTGCGTGGCGACCGATTCAGCGCTCAGGATATAAACTGAATCGATAGCGGGTACAGATTACTTCGCCGGGGCTGCGGCTGGTGTGGCCGGTGCTGCCGGTGCTGCCGGAGCGGCCGGTGCATAGCCATAGCCGTAGCCCGGATAGCCACCCCAGCCGTAGCCCGGATAGCCTCCATAGCCATAGCCTCGATAGCCGCCATAGCCGTAGCCCGGATAGCCGCCATAGCCGTAGCCCGGATAGCCACCCCAGCCGTAGCCCGGATAGCCACCATAGCCGTAGCCCGGGTAGCCGCCATAGCCCCAGGGGCCACCATAGCCCCAGGGACCGTAATAGTCGTCATAATAATCATTACCCCACCAGGCACTGGCTGTACCGGCGCCCAGGGCGGCAGTACCGGCAACGACGGCGACGGCAATAAGCTTGGTCATTTCCTTCATAATTTATCCTCCAGACACTAAGAATTGTCATAACAACCGTTGCCGGCTCAGATTCCAGCGAACGTTAATAAAGTATAGTCAATTCTTTGGCCGCTATCCTAGTCCCCCGGATTGCATCTGACAGGCATCCGGGCGTCTATTTTCAGGTTCTTTGACGTAGATCAAATGGTTGATCATGCCAGGCGGCCTTTAAGTCGCCTCACACATCGCCCGTAGCCTTGGTGTCCCCGTACCAACCTCCAGGTCCGAGGGCAGCGACGCTGCCGGGTCCAGTATCCATGACAGCATATCCTGCAGCACCACGGCGGCCTGCAGGTCGCGTGTCAGCATGTGATAACCGTCCGGGTAGAGCACCATTCGCCAGCGGGCAGCCTGTGGCTCAAGCAGTCCCTTCATCATCTCGCACACCGAGTTTGGCGGGATGATGTCATCATTTTCTCCGTACAGGATCAGCGCTGGCAAGGTCAGCTGCCGGCTGGACAGCAGCGCAGACTCCATCAGGTTGGTGAGCCCGAACATGGCATCGATACGTGTTGCCTTGATGACCAGGGGATCTTGCCCCAACGCACGCAACATTTCCATGTTATCCGAAGGGGTTATTTCAAGCCCGTCACCGGTGAGCACCTGACCGGGTGCAGTATGTGCCGCCAGCCACAGTGCCGAGCGCTGCAACACCGGCATGGTTTGCCAGCCCCATACCGCCGGTGCAGCCAGAATGATGCCGTTGAGACAGGACGTATCCATATCCCGGATCAGATCCATGGCCACGGCACCGCCCATGCTTTCACCGAGCAGGTACAGGGGGATACCGGGATAGCGTTCACACAACAGCTGCACCACCGTGTCCGCATCCTGCTGCAGGACATCGGCGCCCGGCCAGATACCGCGCTGTTCCGTCTCGCCAAAACCACGCTGGTCATAGGCGTAGGTCATGATACCGTTGACTGCCAGGTATTCCGCCGGCGCAGCAAAGGCCAGACGGTAATCATTAAAGCCATGCAGGCCGAGCACGATCGCTTGTGGTTCACCCGCCGGTTGCCAGATACTTATTGGCAAGCGGTAGCCATCCGCCATGATGGCATCCACTGGAGTCAGCATCGGGACCTGTGTAGTATCGGACGTTACCTGCACCCTGGGTGTGGCACATGCCAGCAGCCAGAACGGCATCAAGAGATATACAAGGGCATTCATAGAGCGGAGAGAGACCATGTCAAACGAAGGTTACCACGAACCCATTAACGAACTGTCGGATGAGACACGCGACATGCACCGCGCCATCACCTCACTGATGGAAGAACTTGAAGCGGTTGACTGGTACAACCAGCGGGTTGACGCCTGCAAGGACAAGGCGCTGAAAGCCATACTGGCGCATAACCGTGACGAGGAGAAGGAGCACGCCGCCATGGTACTGGAGTGGATCCGGCGCAACGATCCGGCATTTGACAAGGAACTCAAG
>JBATFE010000140.1:0-14337 GCA_049664445.1 Gammaproteobacteria bacterium | reverse complement strand
GGCGGATCTCAACCAGGTCTGGGTCATCTTGCAACCCGGCGATTCCGGCGTACACCTTGCCGGTATGGACACAGCAACCTACATCCGTATCCGGCCTGCCAGCAGCAGTCCCGGGAAGCACCGCGTGGTACGCGAGACACGCAACAGGAAACCGTCCATCGCGCGCATGGAACTGGTGCGGCACACCAACAGCAGTGCCAACCGGGAGGCCTGCAGCGATGGCCAGCGCGGTTGCCCGGTGCTGGAAGTGGATGTCGAGCAGGCCGACCAGGTGTTTGTGATTGCGCACGGTACCAAAGACGGTATCAGTCAGCTGTCCGCCAGTTGCAACACGACGGTTCCCGTTCAGGCGCACCCGGGAAGGTATCTGTTCCGTTTTCCCGAAAGCCGTTATACGGCGTCAGACTGGCCAACCGTGTATGCCATTGCCGTCAGTGGCTCCGAACCGGGACGGCAATTGAGCCAGTTGCTGCAGGAGCTACCCGATGCCTGCAGCAATGCCGCGGGTCTGCACACCGATACGGCCGGCCGTGATCAATGGCTGCAGCGGCTTGACCGGATCGTCGCGACCAACAGTGAGCAGGCAGTATGGACAGCGAGGCGACTACCATGATGAGGACAACAGGCTTTTTAGTGGGTGTGTTATTGATGCTGGGCATTTTCCTGCTGGCCCTGAGCGCAAGCAATTCCCCGACACTGGTGAAGGAGGTCCTCAGCAGCGAGTCTGCCTTGCCGGCAGCATCCAGCATGGACACTGAAGCGGCAGCGGATGTGCCTGTCGAGGACAGTATCCACACTGAGGTGCCCGCGGTAGCAGACACTGGCGGGCTCGATGAAACGCAGCGGCTGGAGGCCGTGAACAGCGGACTTGGACTGGATCCGCAATCATGGAACCAATCCATGGGTGCCTACGAACTGGCGTTGCACAAGGAGCGCAAGACAGAGTCCCGCTACCTGGTGTGGAGTCCCTTCAAGAGTGAGTGGGCAGCAGAGGGGTTTGCCCGGCGCCTGACACTGGCAACCGATGTACCTGTGGAGGTGCGCAGTGAGGGTCCGGGAAACTTCCAGGTCGTCTTCAGTTACCGGGATGACAGCGAACGCCAGGCCATGGTCCGGCAGATTGAAACCGTCACCGGACTCGAGCTGGAGTAGTCATGATGCGACACGCCCTGTTACTGTTGCTTTTCAGCGTCTGCCTGTGGGTCACCACGACAATGGCGAAGACGGACCCGACGATCGATCGTCAGGCGCTGGAGGCCCGCTGGCAAACGTACGCGGACACAGCACGGCAGACCCGGCCCGCACTGGAATTTCCCTATGCAGACTGTTTCAGTCGCGCGGCCACGGAGCACGACCTGCCGGAAACCCTGTTACTGGCCGTTGCCCGCGGTGAGAGCGATTTCGAGCCGCAGGCTCGCTCAAAGGCCAATGCGATCGGCTTGATGCAGATACTCTGGCCGGGCACGGCAAAACACCTGGGGCTGGAGAAGATGACCGAGGTGCTGGACCCCTGTACCAATGTGGATGCCGGCGCGCGTTACCTGAAGGAGTTGCTGCAGCGTTATCAGGGCAACCTGCACCGCACTGTGGCGGCCTATAACTACGGACCGGCGCGGATTCCGGAGTCCGAAGGCCGCTTGCCGGACGGCGCGGTCTGGTACAGCGCCTACATCATGCGGCACCTTGACTTTGTCCTGAATGGCAGCCGCAAGGCGGCTGGTGGTGCGGTACAGAAACGCTATTCGGGGCAGGACCGCCTGTTCATTATTCATTTTTCGCGTCCCTACCGCGCGGCCGCGTTTGTTGACAGGCTGCAGCCCGGCTTCGGCGATCTGCGCCTTGACTGGTTCCGTCGTGTGGATGGCGGCTTTGATGTGGTGATGCTGTATGCCAGCGAGTCCGAACGGCGCAGGGGACAGCAATTGCTAGGCAACCTGGGGTTTGGATAATGAAATGCCGGAATACTGTTTTTACCGGAATGTGCCTGCAGATCCTGTTGCTCACCATGCTGACGAGTGGCCCCGCATACGCGGTGCAATACCAGGCTTATGCACCGGTGCTGCGCGTTGAACCGATCATTGAAACACGCTATGAACCGGTGAGCCGCGAGGTATGCACAGAACCTGCCGACTCGGCACGCGAATTCAACGCCGTTGCGGCATCCATCGGTGAGGATATCCGTCGCCAGCAGCGCCTCTGGCAGCAATTGCACAGCTGCAAAACCATCACGGAAAAACGTGCCCGTGAGAACATTGCCGGTTACCGGGTGACCTATCGCTATGGCGGGGAAACCGTCACCACCCGCATGTCCTACGATCCCGGTGAGCGCATGCCGGTCACAGTCAGCCTGTCGCCAATGAAATGATCATGCAATCGTGAAAGGGAAAAAATCTGGTTGACTCGTCATGCCGACGCAGGCCGGGATAACGATGAGAGAATTAATCAGTCGTTCGGAAGCGTATCCGCAGCAGGGCACCGCCGAGGGGGCTGGCGGCAAATGCCAGTTGACCGCCATACAGGGTGATTATTTCATTGGCCATGCTCAGGCCGATGCCCTGGCCGGGAATCGACTCGTCCATGCGTGCGCCGCGTTGCAATATGCGCTCGACCTGTTCCGCTGCGATGCCTGGCCCGTCATCCTCGATGCTGATCTCACTGCCGGCGATGTCCACATCCGCCTGCACGCACACCCGGATGGCACGGTCACAGTACTTGTAGGCGTTATCCAGCAGGTTGCCGAGGACCTCCATCAGGTCGGCCTCGTCTCCCGTGAAGGTTGCTGACGGGTCCAGCTGCAGATCGACTCTCGGTCGTTTTTCCCGGTATACCTTGTCGAGGGAGCGCACCAGTCGTTCCACGACCTTGCCAACCGCGACCGGTTTGGCCAGGGTGGCACGGCCGGATACCGCCGCGCGTTGCAGTTGATGGCTGATGATCTCATCCATGCGTTGCACCTGTTCCCTGACAAGGCCGCGATCGGTGTCAGTGTCGCTGCCGTCAGTGCGGCTGGACTGCAAAATGGCGAGCGGTGTTTTCAGGCTGTGGGCGAGGTCATCGAGGCTGTTGCGGTAGCGGCTCTGTACCGACTTGCTGTGCGCGATCAGGGAGTTGAGGCTGGAGGTCAGGCCGGCGAGCTCCCTCGGATAGGGCCCATGAAGACGGTCTGTGTGGCCCGTTTCGATCTGCTGCAGGTCGGCAGTGACACGGCGTAGTGGCCGCAGGCCCCAGCGCAGGATGACACCCTGCGCGAGCAGTAATACCAGTGCCATGCCGCCGAGCCAGCGCCACAGGGTGGAACGGAAGCTGTCCACTCCCGCCTCGAATACCGAGGTGTCTTCTGCCACCGTGAAGGTGTACAGCGACTCTGTGCCGGCATAGTCTTCCCAGGCGACGCCAAATGCGAGCGTATAGAGTTGCATGCCGGCACGGGCAAGCCGGCTGAAGCGGCGCTCACCGGGCAATTGCTGTTCAGTCACATCGATGTCGTGCCCGGTCAGTGAGACGGAGTGCCACAGGGGGTCTCCAGCGACGCCGGTGATGACCGCATAGAGACCCGAGTCCGGTTTCGAGAAGCGCGGTTCCGGCAGTTGCTGCGGTGGCAGCATGCGACCGTCTGCATCCTCGTCCGCAGCGGCGAGCAGTGCGTAGATATGGGACTGCAGGCGTTCCTGCATGGCGGCCTCGGCACTGACGCGAAACGCCTTGTCGAGCGCCAGGCCGGTTGCACCGAGAAAACCGGCGAGCACCAGCGAGGCTGTCAGTAACAGTCGGCTGTGCAGGGAATGCATCAGCCGGCGTTCGCTTGCAGCCGGAACCGGTAGCCGCGGCCACGCAGTGTTTCGATGGGGGTGAGGGTATTGTCCGGGTCCAGCTTGCGACGCAGGCGTCCAATGAAGACTTCCAGTACGTTGCTGTCGCGGTCGTAATCCTGCTCGTAGATATTGTCCGTCAGCTCGGTCTTGGAAATGACCTCGCCGGCATGCAGCATCAGGTACTCGAGCACCTTGTACTCGAAGGCGGTCAGTTCCACGGTATTGCCCGATACCGTGATGGACTGTTTTGCGGTGTCCAGTGAGATCGGTCCGCAATCCAGCACCGGTTTGGACCAGCCGGAGGCGCGGCGTAACAGGGCATTCAGGCGTGCCTCGAGTTCCTCGAAGTGAAACGGTTTCACCAGGTAATCGTCGGCACCGGTTTCCAGTCCTTCCACCTTGTCCTGCCAGTTGCCCCTGGCCGTCAGTATCAGGATCGGGAAATGCCTGTCGTGTGCGCGCAGGCGACGAATCAGTTCGATGCCGGACAACTTCGGCAGGCCGATATCGATAATCGCCAGGTCGAGCGGGTACTGTTCACCGAAGTACAGTCCTTCCTCACCGTCGGCCGCGACATCGACCACGTAGCCACTGTTTCGCAACTGGTCCCTGAGTTGCTCTCGCAGGCGGGTTTCGTCCTCGACAACCAGGATATGCATGACTCAACGTCCGCGTGACTGTGGTCGTCCGCTACCGGCATCTACGCGGGTGCGCTTGACGCGCCCGTCCTTGGTCAGGATCCTGATTTGATAGACCTTGCGGCCATTGACATTGACGGTGTCCGCAGACAGTACCTTGCCATTGTTTTGCTGTCGCGCCCGCGAAACCGCCTCGTCCAGGCTGATGCCGCCGTTGCTGGCCTGATCGTGCTGTGCGAGCTGCAGACGGTGGTGATGAAACGGAGCGGCCGTTACCGGCGCGCTGGCCAGTAGCAGGATCAAGCAGCCGGTAATCAGCCGTCCGTTCGTCATGGCCCGGTGTAATGCGGCATTAAATGCCGTTGGCCGGATAAACGTTGACACGCACCGGTATGAATTTGCCCGGGTGTTCCGTGGTCTGGGTGTAATAGGTTTGTCCCTCATAACGGTATTTTACACGATAGCCAGCCAGTTGTTGCTGTTCTTCATACTGGTCGACGGTCTCGCAACGCCTGACATGCTCGACCGTAGGCCGCTGCCGGTAGTGTGACTGTCCAATACCGTGCCCGACCGAGGCACCCAGCAGCGTGCCGGCAACGGTCAGTGCGGTTTTACCACGCCCCTTGCCGAACTGGTGGCCGACCACGCCGCCGAGAATACCACCGGCAATCGGTGCGATATACGCGCGGGGTTGATGGTTACTGCGGGTGACCGTTTCCGTCCAGCATTCGTTAACCGGAATCGCTACCTCGACGGTTTCATACAACGGCTGGGCCTCGATGACCCTGGCCTTGCTGATGAAGCCATGTCCGTGCTCTGAAACGGCCACCCCGGAAAATGCCAGCGCCGAACATCCGATTGTCAATACTGTCATTATGCGTTTCATCGTCTTTCTCCTGTTGCTGATGTTGTCGTCCAGGGCAGGAAAAATGCCCTGTTTTCCATGATTCACAGTCAGGATAGGCGAGCGTCGCTGAATACAGGCTGAACAGCCGCGATACTATCGCGGCTTAATGAAGCAAAAAGAGACTCAGCCCGGGCCAGTAGGTGATTACGAGCACAGCGCCGAGCAGCAGAAAGAAGAACGGCAGTGTCGCCCGGTACAACTCCAGGACCGGACGTTCGAATCGATAGCTGGCGATGAACAGGTTCAGGCCGACAGGTGGCGTGAAGTAGCCAAGCTGCATATTGGCGAGGAACAGGATGCCCAGGTGTACGGGGTGGATACCGTAGCTCATGGCAACCGGCACCAGCAGCGGCACCAGAATGACCAGTGCGGAGAAGATGTCCAGCAGCATACCGACGCCGAGGAGAAAGACATTCAGTAACGCCAGGAACGCCCAGCGGTTGTCGACATGTTCGCGGATGGTTTCGAACAACCGTGCCGGCAGTTCGATGTCAATAATATAGTTGGTCGAGGCCAGTGACATAGCCAGTATGATCAGGATGCCACCGACCATGACCATGGACTCGCGGGTAATGCGTGCCAGTTCGCGCAGCGGGATCTCGCGATAGACGAACACCTCGACGATGAACACGTAGACCACGGTCAGCGCGGCGGCCTCCGACACGGCCAGAAAGCCGCTGTAGATGCTGCCCAGTAGCAGGAACGGGAAGGGCAGTTCCCATATCGCTTCCCTGATGGCCTGGCCGCATTCCCTGATGCTGAAGGGCGCCTTTGCCGCGGCAGCGCCACTGCGATTGTGCACCACCACCGAGTAGGCCGCGAGCATCGCGAGCATCAGCAGGCCGGGGAAGATACCGGCAAGAAACAGGTCGTCAATACTGATTGGTTGCTCGAGTGACAGTTGCTGTGTCACGACGGCGTAGAGGATGAGCGGCAGGGAGGGCGCAAATAAAATGCCGAGGCTGCCGGAACTCGTGATGAGGCCGAGATTGAAATTGTCCGGGTAACGGGCCTCCTTCAAGGCCGGGTATAGCAGTGCACCCAGTGCCACGATGGTCACCCCGGAGGCGCCGGTAAAGGCGGTGAACAGGGCGCAGGCGATGATGGCGACCACGGCAAGGCCGCCGGGAAACATGCCGAGAAACGCATTGCTGACGCGCACCAGTCGCTGCGGTGCATTGCTTTCTCCGAGCAGATAGCCGGCAAAGGTGAACAGCGGGATCGCCAGCAGCACCGGGATGCTTGCCAGGCGCTTGATTTCGATGGCAACGGCGGCAAGGTCGATCTGCTCGCTATGGAAGCCGTATAACGCCCCGGCGGCAATGACGGCAAACAAAGGCATACCCAGCAACGCCAGTCCAATCAATACGAGGCTGGAGGCAATCATGTGTGTTCCCTGAATGCCATGAGTGCCTGAAACAGGAGTCGCAGCGTCATCACCGAAAAGGCGAAGGGCAGGATCAGTTCACCGACCCAGGCCGGCACCTGCGCGAACAACACATCCTGGTATTCATAATCGATGGCGACCAGGCGCGCCGAATGGTAGGCGAGTAATGCACACACCATGGCCGTCGCCAGCTTTGTCACGATCCGGGCACTGCGCTGCAGGCCGGGGGGCAGCACACGCAGCAGGGCATCCACCGTTATGTGCCTGTCTACCCGGGTGGCCACCATGGCGCCCATCAATCCCAGCCACAGTACCAGCAGCCGCAACAGGGGATCACCCCAGGTGACGCCGCTGTCAAAGAGATTGCGCATGACGACCTGGCTGCTAGCCAGCAGCACCATGGCGAACAGCATCAGGGCCAGCAGGCCATCCTCTATGTTATGCAGCCAGCGCAGCCATGGCGCTGCTGGCGGCGATACGTTTTTTTTCTGTTCACTCACGCGCACCGCTAGTGCCCGTGCCGGGCACGGTATTCCTGTATATAACCGAGCATTTCATTAACCAGTGCGGGCGTAAAGCGTGCGCGCCTGACCATCTTTTCATGCCCCTGTCTGGCGATGCTTTCCCAGCTGTCCTGTGCTGCCGTGTCCGGCTGTATAAATTCGATGCCCTCGTTCAGTAACGCGGTGCGGGCCGACTCGTTATCGGCCCGGTTGACTGCATCGAGTTTTTTGAAGACAGCCCCCATGACCTCCCTGACGATCTTCTGGTCGTCGGCCTTGATGCGGCCAAAGGCCTTGCTGTCAATCGCCAGCATGCCGGTCAGGAACATGACCGGAACGTCTGTCAGGCAGGTCACGCTGGTATACCACTGGAAGGCGATGACACCGGTAGGGATGCCGGCCACCGTGTCCAGCAGTCCGGTCTGCAGCCCGGTATACACATCCGCGACCGGCAACGGTATCGGTGAGACGCCCAGGGATTCAAACATCGCGCCGGTCAGGACGTCACCTTCCGGCATCCATACCTTTTGCCGCCTCAGGTCGTCGATTGTGCGCAACGGTTTCTCGCTCATGATGTAGGCAAAGCCGCCATCACTGATGCCGAGCACGACCATGTCATGGCCGGCCAGACCCTTTATCAGGGTGTCATCCATGCGCTGGCGCACATAGTCGACCTCCTCATAGGAGCGAAACACCAGCGGCATGCTGTAGAGCTGGGCATCGGGATACACAGTCGAAAGTTCGGTGCCGGTAAATGCGCCACCCTGCAACTGGCCGATACGCATCTTCTGCAATACGCTACCGGTGTTACCCATGACCCCGCCAGGATAGAACTTCAGTTTCACCCGCCCCCCGGTGCGTTGACTGATATCCCCGGCCCCCTGGCGCATCATCTTCATCCACGAGGTGCCATCCGGTGCCAGTGTTGCAATCTTCAGTGTGGTGGCAGCGCTTGCCGTTGTTGTCAGCGTTGCCAGCAGCAGTGTTGCGGCAAGCGTAACCAGCAGTCGTGACGCAGCCTGCATGCGCCTAGAAAAAATCATTACTGCCCTCCAGTAGTTCCTTTGCCTGTTGTTGTGCCAGTGCGTTGCTGAGTGTCAGGTCCTGTGCCTCCGTGTCACTGGCAAGTACCGCGTTCAGCAGACTGTCATGCAATTGCTGGTCGAATACCAGCCGCGCATAATACTTTGCAAACAGGACATTCACCATCAGGTTGCGACCGGCGGACAATTCGTTGGCGCGTTCGAAATGTTGTCGGCCGACTTCCGGCTTGCCGCCGACCTCGGCTGGCAGCTGCGTGTTCAGAACACCCAGGTAGGCGTGGGCATTGCCATGGTCGTAGGTCTCGTCGAGCTCGATGACGCGTTCCATCAGTGCTGCAACCTTCGGCAGCTGGATGGTGGCATTCCAGTCATCGCTGTTCGCCTGGATCCAGGTTGCCCAGGCCGAGGCGAAGCCGAACAGCACGGGGACGTCGTCAGCATGGAAATCACTCAAGGCTTCCCTGAGGGTGGCCAGCGGCATGTCGATGACAGCGCAGAAATTCTCATGCGACAGGCAGATCGCACGCCGTGCATAGTTGAATGATTTGTCCGCGAGGCGACGCTGACGTTGCGCGTCTTCAACAAACGCTGATGCATAGGCCCCGTACAAGCGCGAGCCGGACAGCAACAGTGCCTGGTTGTCCGGGTCGCTGTTGATCAGTCCGTCCAGCATCAGCAGAAACGCCGGTGCACCCTGGCGGACCGTCTCCGGATCATTCTGCTGCAGTACGGCGCGGGACAGGCTCTCCGCGAAATTGCCGGTCGTCCGGGTGGCCACGCTGGCACAGCCATGCAGCATTGCCAGGGCAAGCAGTAGCGCCAGGAGTGTGCGTTGGGGGGATGCAAAAACTGACTGTCGGTACACGGTGCGAGGCTCTTGTTATTCAGGGGATTTGAAGGTTTGTCTGCCAGCTGTAACCAATCAGCCGTTGTCTGCGCGGGTAGCCTGTTCATTTGATGCGCCTGGCGCCTGGCGGCGAGTCCTGATGTAGGCCATGGCCGCCAGGAACCACAGTGAACTGAACGTGACTTCCAGCAAACCGAGGGGACGGATGACATCATCGCTGTAGGCTTCCATGACGCCATGCGTGAAATAGAGCAGGGCGAGGAAACAGCTCCAGGCAAAGGTATACGTGCGGCCATGCAGCAATCCGCGCAGCGGGAACAGCAAGGGCACCACCAGTACCAGTAACACCAGCGCCGCCGGGAACAGGGTGGCCGGCGCCAGCCAGCCGTACCAGAGCGTCAGCAGTGTCAGCGTGCCGAAGTAACCGAACAGGGTCAGTGCATACAGGAAGCGGCTGCCGGGCATGGGGATGGGTGTGACGACTGGCCGGTGATGGCTCAGGACAGGCGGCTGGTGACGTTTGCCATACGCTTGCCCAGCGCTGTACACAGGTGCTTTTCTTCATCGCTGAGTGGCCGTTTGCTGTCAGTGCCTGCCGTGTGGCTGGGCCCGTAGGGTGTGCCGCCACTGAGTGTGGTCAGCAGTTCGGTTTCCGTGTAGGGCAAGCCCATGATGAGCATGCCATGATGCAGCAGTGGCAGCATCATGGAGAGCAGCGTGGTCTCCTGGCCACCGTGCAAGCTGGACGTCGAGGTGAAGACCGCCGCCGGCTTGCCAGTCAGTTCGCCGGCCAGCCACAGGCTGCTGGTTGTATCGATGAAATACTTGAGCGCTGCTGCCATGTTGCCGAAACGGGTCGGGCTGCCCAGTACCAGGCCGGCACATTCACGCAAGTCATCCAGCGTCGCATAGGGCGGCCCTTGCATGGGTATGTCATCCTCGATCGTCTCGCAGACGCTGGATACCGCTGGCACGGTACGGATGCGTGCCTGGCAGTGCGGATGGCTTTCGATGCCGCGTGCGATGATGTGTGCCATTTCTGCGGTGGCACCGTAGCGGCTGTAGAAGAGGACGAGTATTTCTTTCATAATGGTGTGTGCCTGTGATGAATATGTCGCGAGTCCCTGATTGATTGTCCTGCGTGTGTTCGGGGGGTCACAGAATCTCCAGTATCTTTTCCGGTGGCCTGCCCAGTGCTGCCTTGCCGTTCCTGATCACAATCGGCCGTTCAATCAGTCGCGGCTGTTCGATCATGGCATCAATCAGCTGTTCGCGTGACAGCGCGGGGTTATCCAGTCCGGACTCGATGTATTCCTTTTCATGCTTGCGCATTAGCTCACGCGGTTCCATCCCCAGCATCTCGAGGATGGATTCCAGGGTCCCGGCATCCGGTGGTGTCTCGAGGTATTCAATGATCCTGGTGTGCGCGCCGTGTTTTTCCAGTAATTCGAGGCTCAGTCGGGACTTGCTGCACGCCGGGTTGAAGTAAATCGTTACGTTAGTGGTCATGGTGGGTTCTCTGCAAGAAGAAACTCGCTATTTTGTAACGACCGGGATAGTGCCGATGCGCATTTTCCATTGTCGCGGACCGATTTCATGAATCGATTGCCCGCGGGGGTCAACGGCCACGGTGACCGGCATGTCCTCGACCTCAAATTCGTACACCGCCTCCATACCAAGCTCCGGGAAGGCGACCACGCGCGCGGCGCGGATCGCCCTGGAGACGAGGTAGGCGGCACCGCCCGTGGCGATCAGGTACACGGCCTTGTGGCGGGCAATGGACTCGATGGCCGCGGGGCCACGTTCCGCCTTGCCGATCATGCCGAGCAGGCCGGTCTTTTCAAGCAGTTCGTCGGTGAACTTGTCCATGCGCGTGGCCGTGGTCGGGCCGGCGGGGCCGACCACCTCGTCGCCGACCGGATCCACCGGGCCCACGTAATAAAGGAAGCGGCCCCTGAAATCCAGCCCGTTGGGCAAGGCTTCACCGCGACGCAGGTACTCGATGATGCGCTTGTGCGCGGCGTCGCGCCCGGTGAGCAGCTTGCCGCTGATGAGCAGGGTATCGCCGGGCTTCCAGTCCAGTTCGACGGCCGGATCGATGTCGTCCAGCTGTATCCGTCGGGTGTTGCTGCCGGCCGCGCGGGTGATCTGTGGCCAGTCGTCCAGCCGGGGTGGCGGTAGATCAACCGGTCCGCTGCCATCGAGCGTGAAGTGCACGTGACGGGTGGCGGCACAGTTGGGTATCAGCGCGACCGGCAGGGAGGCCGCATGGGTCGGGTAATCCCTGAGTTTTACATCCAGCACCGTGGTCAGGCCGCCGAGACCCTGTGCGCCGATGCCGAGGGCATTCACCTTTTCAAAGATCTCCAGGCGCAACTCCTCAAGCCGGTTTTGCGGAGCGCGTGCCTGCAGTTCGTGAATGTTGACGGGCTCGAGGATGGCTTCCTTGGCCAGCAGCATGGCCTTTTCCGCGGTGCCGCCAATACCGATGCCGAGTATGCCGGGGGGGCACCAGCCGGCCCCCATGGTGGGCACCTGCTGCAGGACCCACTCGACAATGTCATCACTGGGGTTGAGGATGGCGAAACGCGACTTGTTTTCGGAGCCGCCGCCCTTGGCGGCAACGATGACCTCGACCTTGTCACCGGGTACGATATCCGTGTGAATGACGGCCGGGGTGTTGTCGCTGGTGTTGATGCGTTTGCCGGCCGGGTCACTGACAATGGAGCCGCGTAACGGGTTGTCCGCATTCAGGTAGGCGCGACGGACCGCCTCGTTGACCATGTCATCAATGCCGCTAGCAGCCTCCCAGCCGACCTCCATGCCCACCTTGAGAAAAACATTCACGATACCGGTGTCCTGGCAGATGGGGCGGTGGCCCTCGGCACACATGCGCGAGTTGATCAGGATCTGTGCCATGGCATCACGGGCAGCCGGTGATTCTTCGCGCTGCCAGGCTTCGTGCAGTGCCTGGATGAAGTCAGGCGGGTGATAATAGGAGATGTACTGCAGTGCGTCGCAGATGCTGGTGATGAAATCGTCCTGGCGAATGGTGCTCATGCGTACCTTGTCAGGGGAACCTGAAAAGCTGATGACAGTCGTAATTGTAACTGTTTCGCCATGGTGGAGGTAATGCGACTGCAGCAAGCGGCGGTCGAGGTATACTCTCCCTCACATAATTCAAGGAGTTACCCATGCGTTTACTGGTGTTTATCACGGCATTGTTTGCCGCCACGCCGTCTGTTGCGGAAATTGTTGATTTCATGTTGCCGGACCTGGAGGGCAAGCTCGTCTCCCTGTCCGACTTTCGCGGCAAGTGGGTCATTGTCAACTACTGGGCCACCTGGTGTCCGCCCTGTCTGGACGAGATACCCGAGCTGGTGTCGCTGCACGAAGACAACCGCGAGAAGCTGGTGGTGCTCGGGGTTGACTATGAAGAGGTGAACAACGACTACCTGAGGGAGTTCGTCGAGAGTCTGATGATAACCTACCCGGTGGTGCGTATGGACCCGATACCGGTGACCCGCCTCGGCCCGGTGATGGGGCTGCCAACGACCTATATTATTTCCCCGGAGGGTGAACGCATGGCGCGCCAGGAAGGGCCGGTGACGCAGCAGGCGATCGAGGCATACATCGCACGCAAGGAGCAGCAGGGCGGGGCGGGCACCCCGGTTTCTGCAGGAACAACACCCGCAACCTCCAGCCGCTGAGCAAATTTCCCGCATGCCCTGTATCCATTGCCTGGTATCCGGTCGCGTTCAGGGTGTCTTCTTCCGGGCCTCGACACGGGAGCAGGCGCAGGCACTGGGCCTCAATGGAGAGGTACGGAATCTTCCGGACGGACGGGTCGCGGTGACGGCCTGTGGTCCGCAGGTGGCACTCGATGCGATGCAACGCTGGTTATGGGAAGGCCCGCGTCAGGCGGCAGTCAGTGATGTGCAGTGCACGACCTGCCCTGAGGAGGCCGGCTTTAGTCGTTTTGAGATCGCCTGACTAAAGAAAAAATTGGCCACGGAATCTACGGAAACCACGGAAAAAATAACACCTGCCCCGGAAATTATTTCATGTCCTTCCGTGGGTTTCGTGGCCATTAAGAAAAAATCTGGCGCCTGGCCTGTAAGATCCCCTTGGTCCCTGCCTAGACAGCCAGGTCGATATCCGCCGGTTGTTCCGGTCTCAATACGGTATCGGTTGGCGGCTTGCTGGTGTCCGTCTCCGGATAGTCGAGCGTGAAATGCAGGCCCCGGCTTTCCTTGCGTGCCTGTGCCGATCGAATGATCAGGGCGGCCACCTGGGCCAGGTTGCGCAGTTCCAGCAGGTCATTGGAGACAGTGAAGTTGCTGTAATACTCCTGGATCTCCTGTTGCAGCAGGTCGACGCGCCGCCATGCGCGCTGCAGGCGTTTATCGGTGCGTACTATTCCCACGTAATTCCACATGCAGCGCCGCAGCTCGTCCCAGTTGTGGCTGACGACCACTTCCTCATCCGAGTCGCGCACCCGCGATTCATCCCACGGCGGTACGGTCGGGGGTGGCGGCGTGTCGGCCAGTGTCGCGGCGATGTGTTCGCTGGCGGCAATTCCGAACACCAGGCATTCCAGCAGTGAATTGCTGGCCATGCGGTTGGCGCCGTGCATGCCGGTACAGGCGACTTCACCGACGGCATACAGGCCGGGCAGGTCGGTGCGTCCATGCAGGTCGGTGATCACGCCGCCGCAGGTATAGTGCGCCGCCGGGACCACCGGGATCGGTTCCAGTGTCATGTCGTAACCGAGTTCGCGGCAGCGCGCATAGACCGTCGGGAAGTGCTCCTTGATGAACGGTGCCGGTTTGTGGCTGATATCCAGTAACACGTATTCGGCGCCGAGGCGCTTCATCTCGTGGTCAATGGCGCGGGCCACGATGTCGCGCGGTGCCAGGTTGCCGCGTTCGTCAAAGTGCTCCATGAAGGCCGTGCCGTCAGGTAACAGCAGGCGCCCGCCTTCGCCGCGGACGGCCTCGGTGACCAGGAATGACTTTGCCTTGGGGTGGTACAGGCAGGTCGGGTGAAACTGGTTGAATTCCATGTTGGCAACGCTGCAACCGGCGCGCCAGGCCATGGCGATGCCGTCGCCGCTGGAGGTGTCCGGGTTGCTGGTATACAGGTATACCTTGCTGGCACCGCCGGTGGCGAGGACCACCTTGCGGGCACGGAAGGCCTC
>JBATFE010000139.1:0-10156 GCA_049664445.1 Gammaproteobacteria bacterium | reverse complement strand
CGCAATCACGGCACGCATGCCGAGGGGATCGAGATCCTGTTCGATCCAGATGCGATTACATACCGTCAACTGCTGGAATTCTTTTTCCAGATCCACGATCCCACCACCCTGAATCGCCAGGGCAATGATCGAGGGACATCTTATCGCTCCGCCATCTATTATGAGGACGAGACGCAAAAGGCTATTGCCCTGGACACCATCGCCGATGTAGAGGCCAGCGGCCTCTGGCCTGGTAAAGTCATAACCGAAGTGGAGCCGGTCGTGCCGTTCTGGGAAGCGGAGCCTGATCATCAGGACTACCTGGAGCGCTACCCCAACGGTTATACCTGCCACTACCCGCGGCCAGACTGGGTGCTGCCTAAGCGCAGGTCCAATACGTAACCCAACGCACAGGCGTGATGTGAACCAAGAGGTTGGTTTCGGCGGTGGCTGCCATTGGTGCACCGAAGCAGTTTTCCAAGCGCTTCGGGGTGTGCAGCAAGTTGATCAGGGCTTCATATGCTCATTGCCACCTGACGACAATTGATCCGAGGCTGAGATAGTGCAGTTTGATTCGGAGGTGATCGGTCTGGCCAATTTAATCGATATTCACCTGCACACGCATGCAAGCAACTCAGAGCACTCGATGCGGGCAAAGTACCGTAGCGCGATCTATGTCGACTCGCAGCAACGTGCGCAAGAGGCAAATGCCATTCTTCATGATATGCAGGCTACCTTCAACGAGCCGCTAATGACCCGCGTGCTTCCCTTAGTCGAATTCAAGTCATCGAAACCAGAACGGAGGAATTACTTCGAAAAGAACACCGGCAATCAGTTCTGCAAACGTTATATCGAACCGAAACTGAAAAAGCTGTGCGACGAATACACGCACTTCATTGTCGGCTCAAAATAGGTGTAAAATTGTGAGGTATTTTCCGTAGCGTTAGCACTTATTCACGCCACTTTCCTATTCGAGAAGAGACAATCAACGACCAACTGACATACCAGCCAGTGCCAGATATTGCCCGCCAGTACCGGTCACTCCCACTCGATTATCAATAAGCCCGTTTTATTCTTTAAATTCATGCAGTTATTTTTGGCCTTCAGCCTAATACCATGAAAAATACCATGCTCAGACTTTTTTGATCAATTAGAACTATTGAGCATATGTTTATCGGTAGCTACCTCTTTGAAAGGCAGGGTTTAACCAACACCCATAAATTGGCTAATTGAGAATTATATTGACAATTAGCCGACTAATTCCATAATGTAGTCATGGAAAGCCAGCAGAAACCAACCGTGACCTATATCTCCCGACACGCGGAATCCAGACTTAAACACTTCGCCAGCGGCTATCCAGTGCTTGTCATCACGGGTCCACGCCAGTCCGGAAAGTCCACCCTGGTTCGACATGCTTTCCCTGAATATCGTTATGTATCGCTTGAAGATCTCGATCAGAGGGAATTTGCCGAAATGGACCCTCGTGGTTTTTTGAATCAGTTTAGTGGGGGCGCCATTCTAGATGAAGCACAACGCTGCCCTGCCCTGTTTTCCTATATTCAGACACGCGTCGATGAAAGGCAACAACCCGGCGAATTTATCCTGACGGGCTCCCAGCAATTTGGCCTGTTGTCAGGCATCACACAGAGTCTCGCAGGCAGAGCTGCATTGCTGACGCTGCTACCGATGACCTACGACGAATTACAGCGCGCAGAAAAAGTTGGCCAGAACCTCGATAAGATTCTCTTCGATGGTGCCTACCCCCCAATCTTCGACCGCGGACTTGAACCACATCCCTGGCATGGAAACTATGTGCGCACTTACCTGGAACGAGACGTCCGGCAATTAATCAAAGTACAGGATTTGGGAACCTTTCAACGCTTCCTGAAATTGTGCGCAGGCAGAACCGGACAACTCCTCAATCTTTCCTCGCTAGCCAACGACTGTGGTATTACACATAACACGGCCAAGGCGTGGATATCCGTGCTGGAAGCAAGTTACATCGTGCATCTGTTGCCGCCACATCACCAGAATTTCAATAAGCGTCTAGTCAAGACACCCAAACTTTATTTTTTGGATACCGGTCTTGCAACCTGGTTGCTCGGCATCCAAAACCACGAACAACTGTCTACCCACGTTCAACGAGGTGCCTTATTCGAAACCTGGGTTATTAGTGAATTGCTGAAAGCCCGTTATAACGCGGGTGAAACCTCGAACCTTTACTTCTGGCGTGATCGTTCGGGACACGAGGTAGACCTGCTGATTGACCATGGCACCCATCTGTCACCGCTGGAAATAAAATCCGGACAAACCATCAACAAAGATTACTTCAAGGGGCTGGAATTCTGGCGAAAACTGGCCGGTGAAACCGCCGGACAGGCATGGCTGGTTTATGGCGGCGACAACCGACAGATACGTTCCGCTGTCACTGTTCTGCCTTGGCATGAAATCCACTCCGCGCAGATTGTTACGCCTGTATGATTAGGCCATCATTCCATATCCGCGTCTATTTTTCTCAGATCATCCAATGCACTTTCAGTCATAATAATCTTGTTCTTTTTCCTTAGCCTAACTACCGTGGGATCAAAGTTTTCCTGAATATCCTGGTGACTTTCGACTAACCAGGCATTCGCCCGGTCGATCTCTTCTGCCAGAAAATTTTCCACCTCCGCAAATTCAGCAACCAGTGATTTGCAATCTGACAGAAAATGACGCCAGCGAATCTGCTTCAGAGTTTTTTCATTAGTAAAAACAAAAAACCTGTGCGGGTCATCATCCCAATCCTTGTCGTGTATATATACCGCAGGAGGTCGTTGGACATTTAATTCACTCAATGCCAACCAGCGTTCTCGTTGATAGCCATACCAGCGGCTTCTTAATTCATCCAACTGAGCCTCCTGCCCTGCCGCGTCAATTTTTACATCCCAAACAAACCCGCCTTTTTCCTGATTGCCGTGGTTTTTGCCATCCACATATTCATGAGGAATGAGCTGACGGATAATTTCATTCCCCGCAGATTCAATATCATCCAGCACATAGGTAGCCAGGGAGGTAAAAGTCGCATAGTAAAATCGCTGCTGTATGAGCAATCTGACCCAGGAAGGGTGCTGGTAGATGTAGTATTCAATGCCTTTGTAATCCGTAAAGTCCCGCTTGCGGGCCTCTTCCTGAAACAGGTAGTCGGCATAGTCGAAATCGTAGAGTGTTGGGAAGTCCAGCAGAGTCTTACCCTCTGCCATGCACTCATTGAGACAGACGTAATCTTCACCAATGCCTGTCGTCAGAAGTCTTGCCCAGTTAAGCTGGTTGAGGTTGGATAATTCCAGATTATTCCAAACCGCATTAATCTCATTTGTTCGGCACTTAATATCCAGCAAATCATCCAGCAGTACGCACTGTATTTTACGTCCTGCATCTTCACCCATGGTTGCCCGGAAGCGTTCCTGTTTCTCGGGTGTCCAGGCGTAATAATACGCATCCGCTGCGATTAGCGCCTTGCGCGCAGCTGCCAACAGCTTTGGTCTATCTAAATGAGCCAGTTTGTATGTTTTTTCCTGCATTCTTAGATGACTCCGGCCTACCAGGTCCAACCCAACTAAAGTGGGAAATAGCCGGTTTCTGGATTGCTCCAGGGCGCACGCATTTCAAACTCTCCAATACCATGCCAGCATCAACTTGCCTTGCATGGTATCGTTGTTTTCTGCCTTTCTATCCGCAACAAATACCATGAAAAATACCATTGATGATGCAGAATATACTGTTTACTAGGTTAATTTAATTGTTATAAATCAATGAGTTAAAAATTTAGGTCACTCCCACTCGATGGTCGCGGGCGGTTTGCCGGAGATATCGTAGGTGACCCGCGAGATATCAGGCACCTCGTTGATGATGCGCCGCGATACCAGGTCCAGAAACTCGTAGGGAAGACGCGCCCAGCGGGCGGTCATGAAATCGATAGTTTCCACGGCACGCAGTGCCACCACGTGTGAATATCGCCGGCCATCACCGGTCACGCCGACTGATTTTACCGGCAGAAAGACGCTGAACGCCTGGCTCACCGAGTCATAGAGATCGTGCTTGCGCAGTTCCTCGATAAAGATATGATCCGCGAGCCGCAGGGTATCGGCATAGGCCTTTTTCACCTCGCCGAGGATGCGCACACCGAGTCCGGGGCCGGGAAACGGGTGGCGATACACCATGTCAAAGGGCAAACCGAGCTCCACGCCGAGCTTGCGGACTTCGTCCTTGAACAGTTCGCGCAGTGGTTCGCATAATTGCATGCGCATGTCCTCGGGCAGGCCGCCGACATTATGGTGCGACTTGATCAGGTGCGCCTTGCCGGTCCTGGCACCGGCGGATTCAATCACATCCGGATAGATAGTACCCTGCGCCAGCCACTGAACTTCGCCGCTGAGCTTGCCGGACTCTTCTTCGAATACCTCGATAAACAGATTGCCGATAATCTTGCGTTTCTGTTCAGGGTCATCAACACCCTTGAGCGCCTGCAGAAAGCGCTGTTCTGCATCGACGCGGATAACATGCACACCCATGTGCTCGGCAAAGGTCGCCATCACCTGGTCGCCTTCGTTGTAGCGCAGCAGGCCGTTATCAACGAACACACACAGCAGCTGATCACCAATGGCCTTGTGCAGCAACGCCGCAACCACCGATGAGTCGACGCCACCGGAGAGGCCCAGCAGCACCTTGCTGTCGCCGACGAGTGCGCGGATATCAACGATACTGTTTTCGACAATATTGTCCGCGGTCCAGAGTGCGTCGCAGGCGCATATCTCGATCGCAAAACGTCGCAGGATACGTTCACCCTGGCGGGTATGGGTCACTTCCGGATGAAACTGGATGCCGTACCAGCCGCGCTCGTCGTCGGCCATCGCGGCAACCGGCGCGCTGTCGGTACTGGCACAGACCCTGAAACCTGCAGGCAACTCGATCACCCGGTCACCGTGACTCATCCAGACATCAAGCAGCCCGTAGCCCTCTGTCGAGGTGTGGTCCTCAATATCGGTCAACAGGCGTGAATGACCACGCGCGCGCACCTGCGCATAACCGTATTCATGGTGAGCCGAGGTCTCGACGCGTCCGCCGAGTTGCGCCGCCATGGTCTGCATGCCGTAACAGATGCCAAGCAGCGGCACGCCCAGTTCAAACACAATCTGTGGTGCCCGCGGTGCATCATCACCGGTCACCGTCTCCGGACCACCGGAAAGCAGTATGCCCATGGGGTTAAAGGCACTGATGTCCGCGGCATCGATATCATACGGGTAGATTTCGCAGTACACGCCGATCTCGCGTACGCGACGGGCAATGAGTTGCGTGTACTGGGAACCGAAATCCAGGATCAGGATTCGGTGGGCATGGATATCGTTGTTGTCAGGAGTCACATTAATACTCATATGGACCGTCCCTTCTCCCTGAGGGAGAAGGACAGGATGAGGGAGAGATAAACAAGTCGACTACCTTACATTTTATCCCCGACCCCTCGCTTCGCCCTCCCCAACCCTCTCCCTGGGGGAGAAGGGGATATAGGACAGCAGTAAATTACACCCGGTAGTTCGGTGCTTCCTTGGTGATCGATACATCGTGTACATGGCTTTCTTTCATACCGGCGCTGGTGACACGAATAAATTCGGGCTTGGTACGCATCTCTTCAATATTGGTGCAACCGGTATAGCCCATGCTCGACCGCAGCCCGCCCATCAACTGGTGCAGGATGGCAATCATGGAGCCCTTGTACGGCACCCGGCCCTCGATACCTTCAGGCACCAGCTTGTCCTGTTCACCGCCTTCCTGAAAATAACGGTCGCTGGAGCCTTCCTTCATCGCCCCCAGCGAACCCATGCCGCGATAGGCCTTGTAGGAACGACCTTGATAGAGCTCAACCTCGCCAGGTGCCTCTTCGGTACCTGCGAGCATGCCACCGATCATGACCGAGTAAGCACCCGCAGCCAGCGCCTTGGCAACATCACCCGAATAGCGGATGCCACCATCGGCGATCAACGGGATAGCGTCCTTGCGCAACTCGGCTGCAACGTTGGCCACCGCGGTAATCTGTGGCACACCGATACCGGCCACGATACGGGTGGTACAAATGGACCCGGGACCAATACCGACCTTCACGGCATCGGCACCGGCATCAACCAGTGCGCGGGCCGCAGCAGCCGTAGCAATATTGCCGCCAATGACCTGGATATCCGGGTAGTGCTGTTTCACCCAGCGCACCCGCTCGATCACGCCTTGCGAGTGACCATGTGCCGTGTCCACGATGAGGAGATCCGCGCCGGCATGCACCAGTGCCTCGACCCGTAACTCGGTATCGCCTCCGGTGCCGACGGCGGCACCGACGCGCAGACGCCCAAGCTCATCCTTGCAGGCATTCGGGAAGTCCCTGGACTTTTGAATATCCTTGACCGTTATCATGCCGCGCAAGTTGAACTTGTCATCCACCACCAGTACGCGTTCTATGCGGTGCTTGTGCAACAAGGCGATGACTTCATCCTTGCCAGCACCTTCGGAAACCGTGACCAGCCGGTCTTTCGGTGTCATGACACTGGTCACCGGCAGGTCGAGGTTGGTTTCAAAGCGGCGGTCACGGCTGGTGACCAGGCCAACCAGATCACCGCCGTCCACCACCGGCACCCCGGAGATATCATTCGCGCGGGTCAACTCGATGACCTCGCGGATACTGGCCGTTGGCGAAACCGTGATCGGGTCCTTGATGACGCCGCTCTCGAATTTCTTCACCTGCCGCACCTCGAACGCCTGCTGTTCCGGTGTCATGTTCTTGTGGACGATACCGATACCGCCCTCCTGTGCCAGGGTAATCGCCAGGCGGGATTCGGTGACCGTGTCCATGGCGGCAGACAACAGCGGAATCTTCAGTTCGATCTCACGGGTCAACTGGCTGACCAGGCTGACGTCACGCGGCAAGACGGTGGAATGTGCCGGTAACAGCAGGACGTCATCAAAGGTAAGGGCTTCCTGCGAAATGCGCATGTTTTTCGGGTTCCACCGGTTGGGAATGGCCGCCAATTATAGGGACTGGCGCTACTGCGGTAAACCGGTTCCGCCGAATCCGTGTATCCTTGTCTCCCATGTCAGAAATCTCACAGGATATCGCCATGTTGCCGCCGGAACGGGATGTCTATACCGTCAGTCGGCTGAACCAAACCGCACGAAAACTGCTGGAATCGGGACTGGCCCGAATATGGCTGGAGGGCGAATTGTCGAATATCGCCCGGCCCTCCTCGGGTCACCTGTATTTCACCCTCAAGGACAGCAAGGCACAGATTCGCGGTGCCATGTTCCGCAGCCGCAACCAGCTGCTGCGTTTCAGGCCAGAGGAAGGCATGCAGGTACTGGTGCGTGCAAGGGTCAGCCTCTATGAGCCGCGCGGTGATTACCAGCTGATTGCCGAGGCCATGCAGGAAGCCGGCGACGGTGTCCTGCAGCGCGCCTTCAATGCCCTGAAACTGAAACTGGAACAGGAAGGCCTGTTTGCCGCCGCGGGCAAATTGCCGTTACCGGCACTGCCAACGCGCATTGGTGTCATTACCTCACCCAGCGGCGCGGCCATTCGTGATGTACTCAGTGTGCTGCAACGCCGTTTTCCGGCAATTCCGGTATTGATCTACCCGGTCGCTGTACAAGGGAAGGATGCCGGCAAGGAGATTGCCGCCATGATCGAAACCGCTTCCCGGCGCAATGAATGTGACGTCCTCATCCTCACCCGTGGTGGCGGTTCACTGGAAGACCTGTGGGCGTTCAACGAGGAGATCGTGGCCCGTGCGCTGCACGACTGCAGCCTGCCGGTGGTCAGTGCCGTCGGTCACGAGGTAGACTTTACCATCGCGGACTTTGTTGCCGACCAGCGTGCGGCGACCCCGTCCGCCGCCGCCGAACTGGTCAGCCCGGAGCAATCCGAATGGCTGGCCCAGCTCAGTGCCCTGCAGGTCCGCGGCGCGCGCCATATTCAGCAACGGCTAAACGATGCCCGGCAGCGCCTGAACTGGCTGCAGCAGCGCCTGCAGTTTCGTCATCCCGGCCAGTACCTGCGTCAACTGGCACAGCGGCTTGACGAGCTGGAGCAACGGTCGCGGTTGACAATACGCTCATATTTCAATAATTTGCATTCTACTCTTAATGCAGCAACAGCGGCCCTGAAACAAACCACCCCGGGCTATCGAATCAGCCGCACCGAGTTACAGTTACAGGCACTGACACAACGCCTGCGAACGACCATGAATGCCGTGCTACAGTCCCGGCAGCGCCAGCTGGCCGTGGTGTGCAAGTCACTGGACACCATCAGCCCGCTCGCCACCCTGGACCGTGGCTACGCCATCGTGACACGGCAGGCCGATCAGCGGATCCTGCACGAAGCCTCCAGCGTGAAGCCGGGGGAACAGGTCACGGCACGGCTTGCGGATGGTCAGTTGTTGTGTAACGTTGATAAAATCATCATTTAATACAGCATAAGAGGAATTTACTTCATATGTTACGGCTACCTGTTTTGCTCTGCCTTGGGCTGCTTACCCACATCAGCCATGCGCTGACTCTCGACAGCACCCCGGTGCCCGGTGGTATTGCGGTCATCACCCTGCCCGCGGATGCCGACCCCGCCACGGCCCGTTATCGCGATCGCAAGGTGCTGGTCACCCGCAACGGTAACGACACCCTCGCCGTTATCGGACTACCGCTGGCGGCGGAACCGGGCAGGCATTATCTCAAGGTTAAAAACCGCCAGGGCCAGATGCAGAGCCTGGGCTTCCAGGTAGAAGACAAGGCCTATGAAGAACAACACATCACCATCACCGACAAGCGCAAGGTGAACCCGGAGAAGCGCGACATGGAGCGCATCACGCGCGAGTCGCAACAGATCAAGACAGCCTTGAGACACTGGTCCGCGCAGGACGACGTTGTTCTCACCTTCCGGAAACCGGTGGAAGGCCCGACCAGCAGTCCGTTTGGCCTGCGGCGCTTTTTCAATGAACAGGCACGTAACCCGCACAGTGGACTGGACATCGCCGCCCCGCAAGGCACCCCTATTCGCGCCCCGGCGCCCGGGACCGTGCTCGCCACCGGTGATTTCTTCTTTAACGGCAATACCGTGCTGCTCGATCATGGCCAGGGACTGGTTACCATGTACTGTCATATGAGCAAGATTGATGTCACGCCCGGGCAGACAGTCAACAGTGGCGAGATCCTCGGTGAAGTCGGTATGACCGGGCGTGTCACCGGCCCGCATTTGCACTGGGGAGTCAGCCTCAACGATGCACGCATCGATCCGCTGTTGCTGCTACCCGAAGAAGCGCACACCACATCCCTGACAGCAGAGACATCACCATGAAACCGATTGATCACTATGAACTGGACGACCTGAAGCGCATCTACCGCACCTTGCACAGTCAGCTGCAACAGGACTTTGAGCTGATGGACTCGGCCTTGCTGCAGGATTTACAGTCCTGCCTGCAGTCCCGGGCCGGTGATGCCGGGGTGGATGTCTCCATTCATGCCCAGTGGTCCGCCTGGCTCAATGATGGCAAGCCGGTGAGTTGCAACCGGTCATAAGCGCGCATGTGATGTGTTCCTGCAACGCCATACAAGACCTGCAGGCGCGCCGTCCCCGGCGCGATTGTCTACTTGCGCGTACGCATTTCCTGTAATACCGAACGGTACAGCGCCGCATCACCCTCACTGAAACAGCACGCAATGATCCGTTCGAAGCGGTTCTCATACTCCAGCATGACAGACAGGGCAATCACGGCTGCCTGCTGTTTGGGATAACCATAGACGCCGGTACTGATCGCCGGAAACGCAATCGAACGTACGCCGTTCTGCAAGGCCACTTCAAAACTGTTTTCGTAACACGCTCTCAGCAAGGACGCCTCGTAATGTCCGCCGCCTTGCCACACAGGCCCGACGGTATGTATGATGCGGCGCGCCGGCAGATCGAATCCCGGTGTCAGTTTTGCTTCACCGGTTCGACAGCCGCCCAGCGTATGACAATAATCCAGCAACACCGGACCGGCGGCGGCATGTATGGCACCGTCCACACCGCCACCGCCGAGCAGCGATGCATTCGCCGCGTTGACAATCGCGTCCACTTCGAGTGTTGTAATATCTGCGCAAACAATTTCAATCATGGCTGCAGTCAGTATAGCCC
>JBATFE010000138.1:0-6702 GCA_049664445.1 Gammaproteobacteria bacterium | reverse complement strand
TCGTCATGACAAGGATGCCGGGGCCTTTTGCTGTTGACCGGCCAGTGCCACACGCTGTTCATAGGCGTCCCGGGCAATGCGGATATCCTCAAGGAAGTAACCCAGCTCGTCCATATGCAGGGCTTGCGGGCCATCAACCAGTGCCTTGCTGGGCTCGGGATGAAAATCGACCAGTACCATGTTGGCACCGGCAATAACACCCTGGGCTGTAACATGGAAGACATCCATGATCCCTTCATGAGTCGCCTCACGGGTGCCGACCGAGTGCGAGGGATCAATACACACCGGCATACGCGTCAAACGGTGCACCACCGGCACATGTGCAAAGTCAATAAAATTGCGATGCGGGTCTCCCATGTTTGTTTTCATGCCACGCAGCCCGAATACCACGCGACGATTGCCTTCACTCGCAAGGTATTCCGCCGCGTTCAGGGATTCTTCCAGGGTGATCCCGAAACCGCGTTTCAGCAGCACTGGAAATTCAGGTTCGCGGCCAATGGATTTCAGGAGTTCGAAATTCTGGGTATTGCGTGTTCCGATCTGCAACATCACGCCGGTGGGATGGCCGGTCAGTTCCAGCGCCTCTTGTATCTCCCTGACATGGGTGTCATGGGTCACTTCCATCGCAATGACCTTGATGCCGTATTTACCGGCCAGTTCGAACACCCACGGCAGGCAACTTTTACCGTGCCCCTGGAATGAGTAGGGGTTGGTGCGCGGTTTGTAGGCACCCATGCGTGTACATTGCTGACCATGTTCCTGCAAGGCCTTCATCATGATCTCTACATGTTCAGGTGTGTCGACCGCGCACAGGCCGGCAAATACATGCAGATTGTCCTGACCAAAACGTACGCCGTTGTAATCAAAATAGGTAGCGCGTTTATCATCATGGTGGCGCCCGAGTATCCGGTATTCCTCGGATATGCGTACCACGCGCTCAACACAGGTAAAACTTTGCATATCCTCGCTTGATAATGCCGCAGTATCACCCACCAGGTAGATTTCCGTGAGCACCTGCAGGGCACCGACCTCATCGTGCACACGCGTCTGGATATTGTCCAGGTTGGACAGAAACGCCATTAACTGCCGGTAGTCTTCACCGTTCTTGTCTGTATCGGCGTGTAAAATAAGGATCATGCCCGTTGCCCTGAGAGTCTTAAGAGGATGGCACGTAATTATCCATGAAACACCCGTGATTGACTATGCCGTCACAGCGGGCCTCGATGTCAGTCACGGAAACGCTTTAGCAGGTCCTGGTAAGCATCGATGCGGCGATCACGCAGAAACGGCCATAGCTGGCGCAATGCCTCGGTGCGGGAAAAATCTATCGCGGCCACCAGCACATCATCCCCAGCGGCGCCAGTCTGTGCAAGCATTTCACCCTGTGGACCAATGATGCAGCTGCCGCCCCAGAACTGAATGCCGTCACTCCGGGCGGACGGATCTGTTTCATGCCCGGTTCGGTTGCAGACCATGACCGGCAGGCAGTTGGCGATTGCATGGCCACGCTGCACGGTCAACCAGGCATCCTGCTGCCGTTGCTGCGCCTGCTTGTCATCACGGGTATCCCAGCCAATTGCCGTGGGATAGAGCAGCACATCCGCCCCGGCGAGTGCCATCAGGCGCGCGGCTTCGGGAAACCATTGATCCCAGCACACCAGTACACCCAGTCTGCCTACCGAGGTGCTGACAGGTTCAAATCCCAGGTCGCCGGGTGTGAAGTAGTATTTCTCATGGTAACCGGGATCATCCGGAATATGCATCTTGCGATAGCAACCGGCAATGCGGCCATCAGACTCGAGCACCACGGCGGTATTGTGATAGACACCGCTGCTGCGGCGCTCAAACAGCGAGGCAACAATCACGATCCCGAGTTCAGCGGCGACCTGTGCCAGTAGTCCGGTGGTGGGGCCGGGAATCGTTTCCGCAAGGGAAAAGTAACTGGCATCCGCCGTTTGGCAGAAATACCGGCTGCCATGCAGCTCCTGTAACAACACCAGTTGTGCGCCCTGTTGCGCCGCTCGACGTATACCCTGGATACTGGTATCGAGATTGGCTTCACGACTGTCGCCACACGCATGTTGCACCAGTCCGACGGTCAATGCTTTGTTGTTCATGGGTTGTTTCTCAATACACAGATGCACCTGTTGGCGCAGCAGCTCATTGCAAACGCGATTACAGCACACCCTGCGGCAACTGCATTGTAGCGCAGTGCAAGCTGCCATACTGCTGTATCAGGGGCAGGCAATTGATCGCTATTATTTCACGGTCAGGGAAACACTGCTGCACTACATCCAATGCCTGCTGGTCTGCCGGATCGTTATAAACAGGCACGAGTACCGCTCGGTTGATGATCAGGAAGTTTGCATAACTCGCCGGCAGCCGTTCGCCGCTATCCGAGCAGATCGCCCGGGGCATGCGTAAAGGGTGCAGGGTGTAGGGAGTGCCATCATGAGCAATAAACCCGCGCAGTTGCTGTTCCATGGCAGCCAATTCCTCATAGTACGCATCATCGGGATCCGTGCATTGCAGGTAGGCAATATCATGGGGTGTACAAAACCTGGCCAGCATATCCACATGGCCGTCGGTGTCATCACCAGGGAGCCTGCCGTGATCAAGCCACAGGGTGCGTTCAATACCAAGCTGTTCATGGAAGCAGGCTTGCAGCGCTGCCTTGTCCTTGCCCGGATTGCGTGCTGATTCGAGCAGACAGCGCGTCGTCGTCAACAAGGTCCCGAGCCCGTCGGTATCGATCGCGCCTCCTTCAAGCACCAGTGGATGTTGCACAAGGCCGGAGGCAGTAAAGACACCCGCAACAAACAGAAGACCTGTCACCTGATTGTCCCGTATTGCGTCGTACTTTCCACCCCAGCCATCGAATACATAATCGAGCAGCTGCGGCTTGTCACTGCCGGCTACGGACAACGGACCGTAATCGCGCACCCAGGTGTCGTTGGTGGGCGCGGCAACATAGCGAATTGCACTCGATTTCACACCCCCCTGCGCGAGCAGGGCGCTCACATGGAGAACATGTTTGTCGTCATAACAGATAACCAGCACACGTTCATAGCGGCTGATGGCGCGTGCCATTTGCAGGTAAACAGGCTCGATATCAGCGAGGCTGTCTCGCCAGTCGGAATCAGGGTGCGGCCAGGTGAGCATCACCCCGGACTGGGGTGCGAATTCGGGAATTAAACGACGGCAGGGCATTCGACGGGTTCGCTAAACCGGACCCATCGAAAACATCATCATGAAATAAACAAGGGGCTATTTTGTCACCGGGTGATGGATCACGGAGTGCAGCGCCAGGTCGTGTTCAAAGAACACGGAGAAACCATTGTATTCCCAGCGTGATATCGGCGGGTCACCCACGGCGGGCATCTCTGCCGTCGGGTTACCATACTGCTGTCGAACCTGTGACATGGTTAGACCGTTTCGTGGTGTTTGAATTTGCGGGGCAGACTGAATGCTGTCTACAAGCAACACATCGGCAAGGGCAGGACCTGAACTAATCAGGAGGAGGGTCAGTAACGACATCAGTACACATCTGCTTTTCATTGATAACCCCTTGATTTAATTGAGTAAATAATCTTTTTCCGAAAACCTGATAACTATATCACTGACTGGAAGAATACTAAAGTAATTATTCATAAAATGTGATAAGAATCACTTGCCTGCAGTTAATATCTCCAATCACTGTACGGCTATCGGCCAACCACGCGGCAGGTTGAAACCTCCACGAAGGGCGAGACCCGGATTATAAAACCTTATTCTCATCGATTCTGCGTCGCCCCCGGTTCAAATCAAAAAACGTGTGCATGTCTACTATAATTATTAACAGGACAGGAGGTGAGCCATGGGCGTTAGCAAAAGACCATCACATGGAAGGCCATCGCTTCATTGGGATCATGTTTTATTGGCCATGTTGGTAATGCTTGTGTTGGCTATGATAGCGACTGCGGTTTTGTGAAGAAACGGTCAGGCTGTCGAAATGGCCAGTAAGCAATTCCCTGTGAGAAGGAGTGGTGTGTGCGTATTAACAAAACGATAGCGCCAATCAGCGGTTTGTTAGTGTTTGCCTTGGTGCTGTTCTTTTGGCTCATTTTGGCTATTGTGTTTGATCTCCATTCGTTGTTTGTTTCGTTTTTATAAACACCTGGAATCCAGACAGGCTGTCAAAAGAACCAGTAATCCAACGGTAATCAAGTGCCATCCACGGCTATAGTCAAATAATCACGATAAAAGTCTGACATATATGTGTGGAGGTGACGTATGGTTATTAAAAATTTGTCGCGTCTCTGGGGATATGTTGTATTAGTTTTAATGGTAACGCTCGCGCTGTTCATTGTAGCGTCATACTAAGGCGTTTCGCCATGGGCATAAGCAGGAAGCCAATTAGTGTCCGTCCATAAAGGCAGTAATTTCTCTCGCAAAGACGCAAAGGCGCCAAGAAAGAAATATCAGTATGTTTTTACAACAATGACTTATACCTCTGCGATCTTTGCGTCTTGGCGAGAGTTTTTTCTTTTTGGATGGGTACCAATTAGAAAACCTTCAAAATCCCATCATCAGGAAACAACTTTACTAGCGTCACTGGTATTGGTTGTGGTGCTTATTGTTGCGACTTTTTGATGATGGTCTGGCTGTCAAAATCGCCAATAGACAGGGTCTTGCCATGACTGCCGGTCCAAATCAGTCTCGACACCACGCGCCCGGATTTCAGCCTGTGCCTTGTTGGGAAATGTCTTTATCGCCTGCGGGTTTTCGGCTTTGCGTATAATGGGCTGCCAGCGGTTACCGCGCTTTCTGAAGGTTGCCATTTGTCACACCCCATTGAATCTGGAGCCAATCTGTCACAGTTACCTCACAGCCAGGCCATGAGAAGGGGTCAATTTATGTGACACGACATGACAGAAAATGATATGACAAATTCTGTAAAACAAGCGAATACTATGGAAACAGCGGTCCCGATTGTAGCGGTTGCCCCCATGATGGACTGGACGGACCGGCACTGCCGCTACCTGCTGCGGCAGATTAGTCAACATGTCTTGCTGTATACGGAAATGGTCACGACTGGCGCCATCCTGCATGGCGACCGTGCGCGTTTCCTGCGTCATGATCCCTGCGAACACCCGCTGGCACTGCAGCTCGGGGGCAGTGAACCGCAACAACTCGCCGAGTGCAGCCGTATCGGTGAAGACGCGGGCTATGACGAGATCAATCTGAATGTTGGCTGCCCCAGTGACCGGGTCCAGTCCGGACGCTATGGTGCCTGCCTCATGGCGGAACCCGCGCTGGTGGCAGACTGCATCATGGCCATGGGCCAGGCCGTGTCGGTGCCTGTCACGGTCAAGACCCGCATCGGCATTGATGACAGGGATTCATACGAAGAACTCGCGCACTTTGTCGAATGTGTTCAGCAGGCGGGTTGCGAGACGTTCATTATTCACGCGCGCAAGGCATTCCTGCAGGGACTGAGCCCGAAAGAAAACCGCACAGTACCGCCACTCAACTACGCGTTTGCCTGTCGAATCAAGCAACAGTTCCCGGAGCTGTGCATCGTTATCAACGGTGGCATTACCGACCTGGACGCAGCTGCACGGCATTTAACGGCGGTGGATGGCGTCATGCTCGGGCGCAGCGCCTACCACAATCCCTATATACTTGCTGAGGTGGATAGACGCCTGTTCCATGACAGCAGACCCGTGCCAAGCCGCAAGGACATCGTGCAACGCATGCTGCCGTATATAGAAAGGGAACTGAATCAGGGAACACCACTCAAACACATAACGCGACATATGCTGGGTTTGTTCCAGGGTATGCCCGGCGCACGCCACTGGCGCAGGCAGTTGAGCGAATGTGGCCCGCGCCCAGGGGCCGGCATCGAGGTCCTTACCCGGGCACTGCAACAGCTCGCCGAATTCGGGAATATGCATACAATAATGAGCAATGACTGCCAGATTCATGGATAACTTTATCTGCACACATGAGTCAACCATCAGGCTCGGCACGTTCCCTGGTGTCTTTATCCTCATGCCGCGATGGCGCGCAATGCACACTGCTGCCACGCCTGTTATTAATGCCGTTTGCTGGAGGAATCAACGACTGTGCGGTCAATCGCCGCCACTGGGAGAAACCCGATGAGTCCTGATACATGGCGGCGCGTTATTGTATTTTCACTCCTGCTGGCAGGCATTGCAGCCGCCATTATCTGGCGTGATCACCTTTCGGTTGATGCGCTGGTTGCGTGGGTTCAACAACTGGGATGGCTGGCGCCGCTGGTGTTCATTGCCGCCTATGCCGTGTCTGCCGTCTTCTTCATGCCCGGATTGCTGTTCACACTGGCGGGTGGCGTCCTGTTTGGTCCCTTGTACGGCACCTTCTATAACCTCACCGGCGCGACCATCGGTGCCACCCTGGCCTTCCTGACGGCACGCTACGTTGCCTATGAATGGGTTGCACAGCGAACCGGCAACCGTTTGCGACAACTGGTCAGCGGTGTCGAGAAGGAAGGCTGGCGCTTCGTTGCCTTCACGCGGCTGGTACCGCTGTTCCCGTTCAACCTGCTCAACTACGCACTGGGCCTGACAAATATTCGACTGTCTCACTATATCGTTACCTCGTTTATTTTCATGGCACCCAGCGGCGCGGCCTATACTTACCTCGGTTATGCCGGTCGCGAAGCCGCCGCGGGCGGTGAAG
>JBATFE010000137.1:0-1753 GCA_049664445.1 Gammaproteobacteria bacterium | reverse complement strand
AGGCGACGCCTTTTGCCACGTTGGCCAGACCTGCCAGAGGGTGCAAGCGTGCACGTGTATACATTGCTTGAGATCGCTGGCGAGAAGCTACGCTGCGTGATCCAACGCCTTCAGTGTCGCGACCTGTTTGATCTGTTTCTCTTGTTTGAAGAAGTACAAGTGGATGCAACAGAAGCCGCGATGGTTTTCAGGCCGAAGGCAGAGCACCGGGGTATCGACCCTGATGCCTTTGCAGCGCGGTACCGCGAACGCATCGATCAGTATCGAAAGCGATGGGAAGCTGAGTTACGTGAACATGTACCCGGTAAAATTCCACACTTTGGCGATGTCGAGCGGCGTGTCACCCGTCATCTGCGAAAAGCTGGATTGCTGTGAGTGTGTCGAAGGGGGTCAAAATCCTTTTTGGTTGATTTGCACCACATATTGAACCACGATGATTTGACTAATACGTTATATGCCGGTGATGAACTCTTGCTTGAACCTGTACCGGGTGAAACATCCTTGTAGGAGAAAAGATGAAAACAAGATATTAATGGTCACGGAAGAACACGGAAAAATTAAGATCTAAAAATCTTATTGCCACGGAAGTGCACGGGATAAAAAATGCCTGATGTGATTGTTGGTGAGCCTGCACGTTCATTTTTGCAGGATCGTCAAGAACCGGCGTGCCGTGATGATACGGGCCTTGCCGACCTTCTTGAGCGCCAGCACATCGCGCTTGTCTCCACTGACGAGATAATCCACTTCGCCGGCAATCGCCATCGCCAGCAACGGGTTGTCGTCCGGATCCGCTGAGAGTTCAACGTCAGGAAAATCATCCAGAAGCCGCGCCTGATGCCGCAAGCCATTGACCAGATTACCGGCCTCGATCGGTTGCAGGTATTTACGCAGTTTTGGATAACGACTGACACGGCGAAATTCTTCCAGTTGCCATTCTGAAGTGACCAGTTCAAAACGCCGTTTGCGCCATGCCTGGTAGATTCTATCCGGCGGAGTATCCCTGGTGATCAAGGCCGCGATCAAGATGCCAGTATCGAGAACAACCCGCATCAACCCGCGAGAGCTTCTTTGATCGCCTCAATAATATCATCCTGCGACTGTGCACGATTCCGCTCCTTGACATCTTCCACCGTGAGGTCAAAAAGGCGGGTCAGCACCGCATTATCCACAAAGCGCGACAAGTCACCCTTCCGACCACCGGTGCGTGCCAGATAGGAGCGCAAGGCACGATCAGTGTCTTCGGGTACCACAACAGACCAGCGAATATTGCTCATGGCAGTCTCTCCATTCAGAACTTACAGTAGGAGTATATGTGCATATGTGTTTATACGCAAATACTATATCAGGCCGGTGAAGTTTTCCAAATTTGATACCACGCACATCGTCCGAACGGAACGCGGGGCAGTGTTGTAGGGCCCATATGGATGCTGATGGAAATGTATGAGCAATTACGTTTGAGCACGCGAGTCAACGTACCGACGTTGACCATTTAACGGTAGAAGGAATTGCGGCATAACACATCTCCCCGGTCGGGCGTCCTCGCCGCCGCTGGACTCCAACGTTCGGCTCCATAGATGCTCCTTGCTATTTTCATAATCATAAGTACAATGTACATATGAAAGAACTTGAGTTCGAGTGGGATAATAGAAAAGAAACTGCGAACGTAAAAAAGCATGGGATTTCCTTTGTTGAGGCTCGCACCGCTTTTTACGATGAAGGTGCTATCCAATTCTCCGATCCTGATCATTCAGAA
>JBATFE010000136.1:0-7566 GCA_049664445.1 Gammaproteobacteria bacterium | reverse complement strand
GATGAGAATGGCATTTACTCACGAGATCTCGTCAATAAACCAATTGGCCACGGAAGCACACGGAAAAACACGGAAATAATTCTATTAAGGTATTTTTCTTCCGTGTCATTCCGTGTGCTTCCGTGGCAAGATATTCCAGTAAGTGACATTCAAGTCAGATGAAACAGAACTGTCGGCTGTTGGCTGGACTAACTTAAACGACAACGATGACAAGCCCAGCGTACACGCCCATGGCCGTTAACCGGTTGCATAGTGCCGGGTTACCCGAGGTATTGCGCGAGCCGTTGACCGGGATATGGGAAACCTTTGTACAGGTTTCCAAAGAGTTGCAATTCCCCGTACCGGTCAACCCTGACTTCACCGCCAGCCTGTTGCGTGTCTGGGCCTGCAGCGACTTTGTCGCACAAACCTGTGTCAACGATCCCGAGGTGTTCTACCGGCTGCTGGCAAGCGGTGATCTGCTGGCCGATTATGCGCGCGGTGAACACCGCCGCAAGCTGAAGCGTGCACTGAAGGGTGTTGCCGATGCCACTGCACTGGGTGTCGCGCTGCGCGATTTTCGGCGCCAGGAGATGCTGCGTATCGCGTGGCGCGACCTGGCTGGCTGGGCGCCACTGTACGAGGTGTTGTTCGACCTCTCGGCACTGGCTGATGCCTGTGTGGAAGTCTCCCTTGATCACCTCGGCGACTGGGCCATACAGCGACTGCAGCCGGCGACGAAAAGGTTCAAGCCGCAAATGGTGGTGCTGGGCATGGGCAAGCTGGGTGCCGGCGAACTGAATTTTTCCTCAGATATCGATTTGATCTTTGCCTATCCTGACGAGGCGGGAGGCTGGGGCCACCGCTCGCCCGGTGCGGAGCAATTCTATTTGCAACTCGGGCAACAGCTTATCCAGGTACTGGACAAACATACCGAGTGCGGTTTCGTATACCGGGTCGACATGCGTCTGCGGCCCTATGGAGACAGTGGTCCGCTGGCCGTGAATTTCGATGCACTGGCTGACTACTATCAATTGCAGGGTCGTGAGTGGGAACGCTATGCCATGATCAAGGCACGTCCGGTTGCCGGTCCGGCAAAAGCCTGCAACCAGCTGATGCAGCTGCTGAAGCCTTTTGTGTATCGACGTTACCTCGATTTCAGTGCCTTTGAGTCGCTGCGCAGTCTCAAGGAACAGATTGTGCGCGAGGTCGAACGCAAGGGCATGCAGAACAACATCAAGCTGGGGCCGGGCGGTATCCGTGAGATCGAGTTTATCGCGCAGGCCTTTCAGCTGGTGCGTGGCGGCCGTCAGCCGCTGTTGCAGCAGCGCGGTGTGCTGCAGGTCCTGGAGGCACTGGCGCAACTCGGTTACCTGCCTGCGTATACCAGCCTGCAACTGACCGAGGCCTATCACTTTCTGCGGCGTACCGAGAACCGTTTACAGGCGTTTGCGGATCAGCAGGTACACAAACTGCCGGAAGACAAGACCGGCAAGGCGCGACTGGCGTTTGCCATGGGATTCACCGACTGGGATGCATTTCGGCAGGTGCTTGAAACGCACCGGCAACATGTACAGGAACATTTTGAGCAGGTGTTTGCCGAACCTGTTTCCCGGACAACCGATACACAGCGTGACCAGGCGCCCGGATTGTCAGAAGTGTGGCAGGGACATGCTGACCCGGCGATCGCCGCCGCTGCCCTGGCGGCTGCCGGCTACCAGGATACTGAAGAGACCCTGCAATGGCTCGAGGCGTTCCGTAGCGGGCCAGTGACCCATTACCTCGGCGAGCAGGGGCGGCAACGCTTCGATGAGTTGATGCCGCTGGTGCTGCATGCGGCGGCGACTGCAACGCCTCCCTTGCCGGTACTGAAGCGCCTCGGCGGATTGCTGGAGGCGATTGCAGGGCGTACCACCTACCTGTCGCTGCTGCTTGAAAACCCGATGGCCCTGTCGCAACTCACCCAGTTGTGTGCTGCCAGCAGCTGGGTTGCCGCGCAATTAAAGCAGCATCCCATTTTACTCGATGAGTTGCTGGATCCGCGTGCCCTCTATGACCCGCTGGACAAGGCAGGCCTGCGGGCGGTACTGGATGTGCGGCTGGCCGGTATTCCCGTCGATGATCTCGAACAGCAGATGGACCGCTTGCGGCAGTTCCAGCAGGCATCGGTGCTGCATGTCGCCGCGACCGATATTGTCACGGAATTACCGTTGCCAAAGGTCGCAGACCATCTTACCTATATCGCCGAAACGGTACTGGAGCGGGTGCTGCAACAGGCATGGGAGCAGCAGGTGGCGCGCTACGGCAAGCCGGGCTATCTTCGCCACGGCAAACTCTGCGACGCCCATTTCGGGATTGTCGCCTACGGCAAGCTTGGCGGTTATGAGCTGGGTTACGGCTCGGACCTGGACATTGTGTTCCTGCATGACAGCAGCGGCAATGAACAACACACGGCCGGGCCGAAGGTAATGCCTAACAGTGAATTCTTCACCCGCCTCAGCCAGCGCATCATTCATTACCTGAATACCTATACCGCGGCGGGCGTGCTCTACGAAGTGGACATGCGACTGCGTCCCAACGGCGCATCGGGCCTGCTGGTCAGCAGCCTGGATGCCTTCGCCGAGTACCAGCGCCTGAGCGCGTGGACATGGGAGAACCAGGCGCTGGTGCGCGCACGCGTGGTGGCCGGTAGCGAGGAGATCGTGCGCCAGTTCGAACGCGTACGCTCCGGTGTGCTGGCGCGTCCGCGCGATGCCGCGAAATTACGCAAGGAAGTCAGGGAAATGCGCCAGCGCATGCGCGGCGAGCTGGACAAGACAAACGCCCGGCAGGTGGACCTGAAGCAGTGCCGGGGTGGTATCGTTGATGTTGAATTTATGGTTCAATGTGGTGTTCTGCTGTGGTCCGATGAGCACCCGGAGTTACTTGCACACACGGATAACCTGCGCTTGCTGGATGCCTTTGCCGCGGCAGGATTGATGCCCGCGGACGATACGGCACAACTGGTAGACGCGTATTGCACCATCCGGCATTACATTAACCACCTTGCCCTGCAGGAACAGCCGAGTGTCGCCGCTAACGACGTGCTGCTGCAGCAACGTGAAGCCGTCGCAGAGATCTGGGACCGCTTCATGGGTGAGGGATGATGAAGCTTAATCTTAAGAACTTGCCACGGAAGAAAGTGAAAACAAGATATTAACAGCCACGGAATCCACGAAATCCACTGAAAGATAAATATCTAACAAAAAATCTTTCCGTGTTCTTCCGTGGCTAATTAAAGATTTTAGGAGATTCAAGTATGTCAATGGCTGACCGTGACGGCGTCATCTGGATGGATGGCAAGCTGGTACCCTGGCGCGAGGCGCAGGTACATGTGCTGACGCATTCCCTGCATTACGGGATGGGCGTGTTTGAAGGCGTGCGCGCCTACAAGACCGACGCAGGGACAGCAATCTTCCGGCTGCAGGAACATACCGACCGCCTGTTCGGTTCGGCGCATATCATGATGATGCCGCCACCCTTCGACAAGGAGACTATCAATGCGGCACAGCTGACCGCGGTGCGTGAGAACCAGCTGGAGTCCGCCTACATACGCCCGGTATTTTTCTATGGTGCGGAGGGCATGGGCCTGCGCGCGGATAACCTCAAGGTGCATGCCGTGGTGGCGGCATGGGAATGGGGTTCCTACCTCGGTGCCGACAACATGGAGAAGGGCATTCGCATCAAGACCTCGTCCTATACCCGGCATCATGTCAACATCACCATGTGCAAGGCCAAGGCCACCGGCAATTACATCAACTCCATGCTGGCGCTGAATGAAGCGCTGCAATCCGGCTACGATGAGGCCATGTTGCTGGACGATCACGGCTTTGTCGCCGAGGGCAGCGGCGAGAATATCTTTATTGTCCGTGATGGTGTGCTCTATACACCGGATACCAGCTCGGCTCTGGAGGGCATTACCCGGGACTCCCTCATGGAGCTGGCAAGGGACCTCGGCATGACGGTGGTGGAAAAGCGTATTTCCCGTGACGAGGTCTATCTGGCCGATGAGGCCTTCTTTACCGGTACGGCGGCGGAAGTCACGCCGATTCGGGAAGTGGATAATCGTGCCATTGGCGGCGGCAGTCGCGGACCGGTTACCGAGCAGCTGCAATCACTGTATTTCGATGTGGTACACGGGCGAGTTGAGCAATATAAAGACTGGCTGACGGTGGTCTAGTTTTCATCCATATGCATTGTAATTATTCTCGCAAAGACGCAAAGACGCAAAGACGCAAAGACGCAAAGAAAAAGCATTCGCTGTATTTTTGATAACAGGGTTTAACTTTGCGATGCCGGCGTCCTGGCGAGCGTTATCCTTTCCGGGTGGACGCTAGCCAGACCCGGTTTTATTGAGCATGCTGCGATGATGCCTGCATGCGTCCTCTCAAGGTATTTTCCCAAATAATATGTCCTACAAGATATCGGTCATTATCAGTACTTATAACGACAGGGCGTTTGTCGAGAAAAAGATTGCTGAACTGCGGCAGCAGTCCATTTTCGATGAAACGGAGGTTATCTTTGTAGAGCCTGCTTCCCCGCAACGGGAGCGTGAGTTGCTGGCTCCTTTCTGCGAGCAGCATCCAAACTGCCGGTTGCTCGCCCTTGACGAACGTGTCAGCCTGTTCAGTGCCTGGAATCTGGGTTGGGAGGCGTCCAGTGCCCCGCTGGTTTGTTATTCGAATATGGATGACAGTATGCACCCGCGATTGCTTGAGTATGTTGTCCGGAATATTGACGCACATGACTGGGATGTTTGTACGGTACTGACAGTGAGGCAGCAGCTTTCCAGAATCTCTACGACAGAGATGTGGTCGCTGGCCAGTCTGCGGACAATGAAACTGTTCCACCGGCCCGGTGCATTCACTGCCTGGCGTCGTAGCCTCAAGGACAGCATCGGTGTCTTTGATGAGGCGTATTACGCCTCCGGTGACAGGGAATTCTGGGGGCGAATCATTGACCGGGGGATAAGATATGGACTGGTCAGAAAGATTCTTTATATCTACAGCAAAAGCGAGCACCAGTTATCGAAGTCGCCGGCAGGTGAGGCGCGGCGGCAGCAGGACAAGGAACGCCTGTCACAGACCGGGTACCGGCGTTACTGGCCCTATCGCATTTTCCCTCACTATGTGATTATGCGACTTGTCTTTCGCGTGTATCCAGGCAGGTATTATGTCCCGCCGACATGAATCCGCACCACGCTGATATTGGATGCCTGCCCTGATTCAGGGCACAATGTCAGCGTCTCTGCCACAGAGAGGTTGGTTCCATTGGTCGCTGTATTGATTGTTGCGCCATCCTGGGTCGGTGATATGGTGATGGCCCAGAGTCTGTTCAAGGTGCTCAGGGCACAGGATGCAGAACGGGCGGTTGATGTGCTGGCACCGGGCTGGACGCGCGCGCTGCTGGAACGGATGCCGGAGGTGCGCGAGGCGATTGACATGCCGCTGGGGCACGGCGAGCTGAAGTTGCTGACACGTCGCCGTCTGGGTATTGCATTGCGTGCCGGGCACTACCAGCAGGCCATCGTGTTACCCAATTCCCTGAAATCTGCACTGGTTCCCTTGTGGGCACGCATTCCCTTGCGTAGCGGCTATGTCGGTGAGATGCGGCACTGGTTGCTGAATGATTGCCGCCGTCTCGACAAGCAGCGCCTGACGATGACCGTGCAGCGCTTTATCGCGCTGGCGCTGCCGGATGGCGCGGCACTGCCGGAACCGCTGCCGGTCCCGCTGTTGTTGACGGACAATGAGAATACGCACGCGGCGCTGCAGCGGCTGGACCTGGATCCCGTTGCGAAACCAGTGCTGGCACTGTGTCCGGGTGCCGAGTTCGGTGCCGCGAAGAAGTGGCCGGAGGCCTACTATGCGACGCTTGCGCAGGAGTGGCTGTCGCAGGGCTGGCAGGTGTGGCTGTTCGGCTCGCTGAATGACGAGCCGGTCTGCGAGCGCATCAATGCGCAGACGCAGGGTCGCTGCGAAAACCTCGCCGGTCGTACCCGCCTTGAAGATGCTATCGACCTGTTGGCCATGGCAAATTTTGTGGTCAGCAATGACTCGGGCCTGATGCACATCGCGGCGGCATTGCAGCGCCCGATGGTGGCGATCTATGGCTCATCCGATCCCGCTTTTACACCGCCACTGTCAGAGACCGCCCAGGTAGAGCGGCTCGGGCTCGACTGCAGCCCCTGTTTCCAGCGCGAGTGTCCGCTCGGCCACCTCAATTGTCTCAATGAACTGCCGCCGGCGCGCATAGTCGCGGCCATGAAAGAGGTGATGCGGCGTTGAGGACGTTGATCATCAAAACCTCCTCACTGGGCGATGTATTGCATACCCTGCCGGCCGTGACCGATGCCGCACAGCACAAACCCGACATGCGCTTTGACTGGGTGGTGGAGGAGGCCTTTGCCGAAGTGCCGGCGTGGCATGCGGCGGTGGATGATGTCATACCCGTGGCGGTCCGGCGCTGGAAACATCAGCTGTTTCATGCACTGCGTGCCGGTGAGCCACAGGCGGCGATCAGGCAACTGCGGCGTCACCGCTATGAGTTCGTCATCGATGCACAGGGACTCATCAAGAGTGCCGTGATGGCGCGCCTTGCGCGCGGACCACGCTCGGGACTGGACCGTGACAGTGCCCGCGAACCGATGGCGGCCCGTGCCTATGATCACGCCTTCGCCATCGCGCGCAATCAGCATGCGGTACAGCGTGTACGCCAGTTGTTTGCCGCCGCACTGGATTACCCGCTACCGGATGTGCCTGCCGACTACGGCATCAAACAGCATTTCCGGGGGCGCGCACGCCAGCCTTACCTGGTGTTTCTGCACGGCACGACCTGGCCGACAAAACACTGGCCGGATGACTACTGGATCCGCCTGGCCGCCAGGGCGGTGGCTGCCGGCCTGCAGGTGAGGCTTCCCTGGGGCAATGCCATCGAGCAGCAGCGGGCAGCAAGGATCGCTGCTGACAGTGATGCCATCGAGGTGATGCCGCGGATGTCACTGGGTGAACTGGCCGCGATGATCGCTGCGGCCAGTGCGGTTGTCGGTGTCGACACCGGGCTGGTGCACCTCGCGGCGGCCCTCGGTACACCGTGTATCACGCTCTATGGCGCTACGGACCCCGGACTGATCGGCACACTGGGTGAGTCACAGCGGCAACTGCAGGCTGACTTTCCCTGTGCGCCGTGTTCGCAGAGAAGCTGTCGCTATGCAGGAGAGGCAGCGGTGTTCCCCGCCTGCTACCGCACGCTGGATCCGGACAGGGTGTGGATGGAGCTTGAGCAGATGCTGGCGCAGGTGCCGGGGCGGGCGGGTTTGACCTGACAAAATTTAGCCACGGAATCCACGGAAGAACACGGAAAAATAAAACCCTGACCAGCCTGGATCAATAAAACTCTAGCCAAGGCGCGAAGAAATAATATAAGGAACCTCTGATGTGTCGTCATTGCGAGGAACAAAGTGACGAAGCAATCTGTAACTCGTTGATTCACTGGTTACGAGATTGCTTCGCTTCGCTCGCAATGACGGGCTACATGAATTAATCAGAG